>JAHRWO010000258.1 GCA_019105125.1 Flavobacterium sp. | reverse complement strand
GCTCGTAGGTACGAACTGCAAAAATGTCATTTCCCAATTGGTGCACAAAATTGACATTACTTCCAGCTTTTCCATACAAATCAGAATAGCGGATGTTTGCTCCTTCAGATTTTACATCAAGTGTTTTTAAATCGTGTACCATTTGTATATGATGAGGAGAACCTGTATTTAAAAAAGTGTAATCTTCATTTTGATTAACTGTATCGACATCTTTCATTTGAAGTGCAACAATTCCGTCTTTATCAATAGTTGCGTAATGATAACCATCAACCGCTTCAAACTCGGCTTTATTTTCGATAACTCCCATTTGTTTGGCAAAAGCGACAAGACATCTTCCGCCATTTCCACACATGGAACTTTCGTTTCCATCGGAATTATAGTATACCATTTTAAAGTCATATTGTGGATGATTTTCCAACAGAATCAAGCCATCAGCACCTATACCAAATCTTCTGTCACACAATTGTTCAACAAGTTTGGTATTATTTTTGGGGAAAAATTCTGTACGATTATCAATCATGACAAAGTCGTTTCCTGTTCCTTGATATTTATAAAATGTAAGTTGCATGAGCTAAATTAATTTATACAAAAGTACGAATTATTAATAAGATGTTAAACATTGTTAATCGGGCGTTAAACTGATTTTACAAATAAAAAATGTTTTTAATTTTACTATATAAAAATGAAATGATATGAAAAAATTTGGAAGTTTATTAGCGGTTTCTTTATTAAGTGGAGCTGTAACATTAGGTGCTTACAAATTCTTTTTAGAACCTAAAAACGCAGGAAAAATTACGGTAGCTTCACCAAATTACTCTAGAAATGTTGGTTTAGGAGCAGAAAATATTGATTTTACAACAGCTGCCGAAAACACGGTTCATGCTGTAGTTCACGTAAAAAATGTGAGTGTTTCTAAGGTTCCGAGCAACCCTTTAATGGAATTTTTCTATGGCTACAGAGGCGATAGAGAACAAACGCAAATTGGAACAGGTTCTGGAGTTATCATTACCGAAGATGGTTATATTGTGACTAATAATCATGTTATCCAAGATGCTACGGAATTAGAAGTTACACTTAACAACAATAAATCGTATAAAGCAAAATTGGTTGGAACCGATTCCAAAATGGATGTCGCACTTTTAAAAGTAGAAGCCGATGAAAAATTACCTTATGTGGTTTTTGGAGATTCTGATGCGATAAAAGTGGGCGAATGGGTTTTAGCGGTTGGAAATCCGTATAACTTAAATTCTACTGTTACTGCTGGAATTGTTTCGGCGAAAGCTAGAAATTTATCTAATAATGGTATTCAATCGTTTATTCAAACGGATGCAGCGGTAAATCCTGGAAATAGTGGTGGTGCTTTGGTAAATACTCGTGGAGAATTAGTTGGAATTAATACGATGATTTCTTCTCCAACAGGAAGTTATGCAGGATATTCGTTTGCCGTTCCATCGAATTTGACACGAAAAATTATTGAAGATTTAATGCAATTTGGAAATGTACAACGCGGTGTTTTAGGTGTTGAAGGAGGCGAATTAAATTCAAACTACGCAAAAGAATTAGGAATTAAAGAAACACAAGGTTTCTACATTAATAAGGTAACTAAAAACTCTGGAGCAGAAAAAGCTGGATTAACCAAAGGTGACATTATTGTACAATTAGACGATAAAAAAATTACAAGTTTTTCTGAACTATCAGCTTACATCAACACAAAACGACCTAATGACGTTATTCAAGTAAGTGTTTTACGCGATGGAAAACAAAGAACGCTTCCAGTAAAGTTGACCAAAAAAGAAATTTTGAACTACGAATTTAACGGAATTGAATTTGAAGATTTGGATGCGGCAGACAAAAAACAATTCAATGTGAAAGAAGGAATCAAGATTAAAAAAGTAAATAATCCTGAATTTGCAGAATATGTCGATATTTTAGAAGGTGCAATTATTGTGAGTATTGATGGAATGAAGGCTAAAGATATGGAAACGGTATCTAGCTATTTGGCTAAGAAAGAAAATCAAAAAGCCAGATATCAAATTCTGTCTAAAAACGGACAAAAATATATTATCATAATATAAAACCCAATAAATAAACATGCTTTAAAACCAGACAAAAATAATGTCTGGTTTTTTTATTAAAAAAATTTCACGAAAACGTTTGAAATCTATACTTTTGCACAAAAATAACAACACAATAAAATTTTATTCTCATGAGTAATACCTCTTTGTACGAAAAAGAATTAGCTTTTCAAGCAGACAGAAGAAAAGCAGGTGTAGAATTTATCAAAATTATCAGTGATTTATGGTATGACAAATCAATCGAATTGATTTTATTCCGCAATCAATTAATTGATAAAAACGTTAGTGAAATTATCAACCTACATGAGTATGCCGGTGCCTTCGTTGGAAAACCAATCAATGTTTTTGATTCCGTTGAAATTGCCAATGCTATTGTTGACCTAGATTTACCACCATCAAGAATTGATATTGGAAAATTAACTTACGAATATCATTTAGAAGACGACAAATACAACGATGCCAAAGCATTTGTTATCGACAAATTAAAAAATGCTAAAAACTTCCAAGAAATTAAACCAAAAGATGTGGTTTTATACGGATTTGGTAGAATTGGTCGTTTATTAGCTCGTGAAATGATGTCTAAAATTGGAAAAGGACAACAATTACGTTTAAGAGCGATTGTAACTAGAGATAAAAATGACGCTGTTTTATTAGAGAAAAGAGCTTCTCTATTACGTTACGATTCAGTTCATGGTGATTTTCATGGTTCGGTTATTGCTGACCCAGAAAACAATGCTTTATTGATTAATGGAACAACGGTTCACATTATAACAGCAAATTCTCCAGAAGAAATTGATTACACCGCTTACGGAATTGAAGATGCATTAGTTATCGACAACACGGGAGCTTTCACTACAGAAGAAGCTTTAAAACGTCATTTAACTTCTAAAGGAGCTGATAAAGTTTTATTAACAGCACCTGGAAAAGGAGTTCCAAATATCGTTTACGGAGTAAATCACGAAGATTATAACCCAGACGAAGTGAATATTTTCTCAGCAGCTTCTTGTACAACAAATGCAATTACTCCAGTTTTAAAAGCGGTTGAAGATACTTTAGGAGTTGTAAAAGGACACTTAGAAACGATTCACGCTTATACAAATGACCAAAACTTAGTAGACAACATGCACAAAAAATACCGTAGAGGTCGTGCTGCTGCTTTAAACATGGTTATTACTGAAACAGGTGCTGGAAGTGCTGTTGCAAAAGCATTACCTGCATTAGCTGGAAAATTAACTTCAAACGCTATTCGTGTACCAGTTCCAAACGGTTCATTAGTAGTATTGAATTTAGAAGTTGGAAAAAACACTT
>JAHRWO010000197.1 GCA_019105125.1 Flavobacterium sp. | reverse complement strand
CAGCAATTCCCTGTACTAAGTTTTTTGCAGGAGCTAAAATTTCAATCTTCTTCTTCATTTGTAAATCTTTAATCTTTCGGGATTTGCCGAAAAAAAGTGTGCAAAGTTCTTATAAAAAATCCAAGATTTCTAATTCTGATTTGATTTTTTTAAATGAATCTCTTTTTTAGCCACGGATTACAAGGATTTTCTCTGATTCTTTTTAATTATTTTTAATCCTTAAATCCATGGAGGAAAACATAGTTGAATTTTATTTTTCAAGAATTTAGGGCATAAAAAAACACGAATTACACTAACTTTCACCAATTAATTCGTGACAATTCGTGACAATTCGTGCAATTCGTGTTGAATATATTTTTGTTTTTAAGAAACCGCTTCTTTGATTCTTCTCATTGCTTCTATCAATAAAACTTCGCTTATAGCGTAAGAGAAACGAATACAATTTGGATTTCCAAAAGCGTCTCCTGTTACAGTCGCCACATTTGCTTCTGCTAATAGGAACATTGAGAAATCAGTAGCGTCTTTGATTAATTGACCTTTCAATGTTTTTCCAAAGTAAGAAGAAACATCTGGGAAAACATAAAACGCACCTTCTGGAACATTTAATTTAAATCCTGGAATTTCTTTTACCAATCCAACAACTAAATCTCTACGATTTTTGAAAGCTGATACCATTTCGTTTAAAACGCTTGGGTCTGCTTCAACTGCGGTAATTGTAGCTCTTTGTGCAATAGAATTTGCTCCTGAAGTAACTTGACCTTGAATTTTTGTACACGCTTTTGCAATAAATTCAGGTGCTCCCATGTATCCAATTCTCCAACCTGTCATAGCGAATGCTTTTGCAACACCATTAACCGTGATAGTTCTGTCAAACATACCTGGAATAGATGCAATACTGCAAAATGTTCCTGAAAAGTTAATATGTTCGTAGATTTCATCAGAAACTACATATACGTGTGGGTGTTTTTCTAAAACTTTAGCTAAAGCAGTTAATTCTTCACGATTGTAAACCGAACCACTAGGATTACAAGGTGAACTGAACCACATCATTTTTGTTTTTGGTGTGATAGCTGCTTCTAATTGTTCTGGTGTAATTTTGAAATCGCTTTCAACTGAAGTAGGAACTTCTACCGGAACTCCGCCAGAAAGTTTGATGATTTCGAAATACGAAACCCAATATGGAGCTGGAAGAATTACTTCATCACCTTCGTTTAACATTACTTGTGCAATGTTGTATAATGATTGTTTTGCTCCAGTTGAAACTACAATTTGTGATGGTTTATAGTCTAAATTATTGTCTCTTTTGAATTTTTTGCAAATCGCTTCTTTCAATTCTAAGTAACCTTCCACAGGTGTATACGTACTGTAGTTTTCGTCGATTGCTTTTTTTGCAGCTTCTTTAATAAATTCAGGAGTGTTGAAATCTGGTTCTCCTAAACTAAGGCTAATAATGTCTTTTCCTTGTGCTTTTAATTCTCTTGCCAAAGCCGCCATAGCTAAAGTTTGAGAAACGGCTAAGTTGTTGATTCTGTCCGATAACGGGTTCATTGTGTGTTAGTTATTATAGTTAATACAAAAGACGCGATTCCTCGCGTCTCTTATTTTATTATGCTAATTGTGGTTTTCTTCCTAATTCTCTCAAATGTTTGAAGTGAGAAGCGATAGCCGCTCGAGTTGTTTTGAACTCATGATATGGTAAGTTGCATTCAGCTGCCGTTTGTTTTACAATTTCAGCAATTTTATCGTAGTGAATGTGACTGATGTTAGGGAAAATATGGTGTTCAATTTGGTGATTTAATCCCCCTGTGTAATAGTTTACCAACCAGTTTTTAGGTGCGAAGTTAGCTGTTGTGAACAATTGGTGAATGGCCCAAGTGTTTTCGATTTCTCCGTTTTCATCTGGCATTGGATTTACGGTGTCTTCTACAACGTGTGCTAATTGGAAAACAACACTTAGGATTAAACCTGCAGTGTAATGCATTACTACAAAGCCTAAAAGAACTTTCCACCAAGTTACGCCAAATACAATTGGTAAAACAATCCAAATAGAGAAATAAATTAACTTCGTTATGATTAAAGTGGTCCATTGAAAAGCTGGACTTTTTGCTTCACCATATGATAATTTTCTTTTTAAGTAACGTTTCATCTGTAAGAAATCAGTTGTGATTGCCCAGTTGAACGTTAATAATCCGTATAAGAAAACAGAATAATAATGTTGAAATCTGTGGTGACTGTACCATTTGGCTGTTTTAGAAAAACGTAAAATTCTTCCTGCTTCTAAATCTTCGTCATGACCAATAATGTTGGTATATGTATGGTGTAAAACATTGTGTTGTACTTGCCAATTGTACACATTTCCGGCTAAGATGTAGATACTTCCGCCCATTAATTTGTTTACCCAAGATTTGGTAGAGTAAGCACCGTGATTTCCATCGTGCATTACATTCATTCCAACTCCTGCCATTCCAACACCAATTACTACGTTTAATAATAAATATACCCAAAACGGCATATCCATAGCTAAAAGGAAGAAATAAGGTGTTAAGAAAAGACCGAACATTACAATTGTTTTTAAATGTAATTTCCAGTTTCCAGTTTTGTTAATTTTATTTTCTTTGAAATAGTCGTTAACTCGTTTATTTAATGTTCTGAAAAATTTCAGATTGTCCTCTTTTGAAAAAATCGGGGTTGTGGTATTCATATTTTAATATTCAAATTTCGTCAAAGATAATTATTATAATTTTTTCATTTATGATATTCGTCATTTTTTATTCACCAAAAAGCGTATTTTTGTGTAAAATTTAACGAATGGAAGAAATTTTAAAGCAATTTCCTAATTTGACTGAAAATCAAATACTTCAGTTTCAAAAATTACAAGGTTTATACGAAGATTGGAATTCTAAAATTAATGTAATTTCACGAAAAGATATCGACGAATTATACACGCGTCACGTTTTACATTCACTTGGGATTGCAAAAATTATCGAGTTCCGTCCAGGTTCAAAAATTATGGATGTGGGAACTGGTGGTGGTTTTCCTGGAATTCCATTAGCAATTTTATTTCCAGAAGTTGATTTTTATTTGATTGATGTAATTGCAAAAAAAATCCGTGTAGTAAATGAAGTAGCCGCAGGTTTAGGATTAAAAAACGTAAAAGCCGAACAAAAACGTGCCGAATTAGTGAAACAAGAATTTGATTTCATTGTAAGTCGTGCGGTAACTAATATGCCTGATTTTGTTAAATGGGTTGATGATAAAGTTGCTAAAAAACAAAACCACGAATTAGCCAACGGAATTTTATATTTAAAAGGTGGCGATTTAACCGAAGAATTAAAAGATTTCCCAAAAGCAACACAATATAATTTATCTGATTTCTTCTCAGATGAGTTTTTTGAAACTAAGAAAGTGGTGCATTTGCCTTTGAAGTATAAGAAGTAAGTGAATAGTGAATAGTGAAAAGTAATTAGTTAATAGCTATATAAAAACAAAACCCGATTCTCACATGAAAATCGGGTTTTTTATTTCTACTTCGTATTTCGGATTAACCTAAAAACGGATATTTATAATCTTCTGGTGTTACGAAAGTTTCTTTAATAGTTCTAACAGAAGCCCAACGCAATAAGTTTTGTGCTGATCCAGCTTTATCGTTAGTTCCTGAACCTCTAGCGCCTCCAAATGGTTGCATTCCTACAACAGCACCTGTTGGTTTGTCGTTGATGTAGAAGTTTCCTGCTGCATTTTGTAAAGCAACGGTTGCTTCTTCTACTGCATAACGACATTGGCTAAATACCGCACCAGTTAAAGCATATTCTGAAGTTTCGTCAACTAATTTCAATGTTTCAGACCATTTTGCGTCTTCGTAAATATATATGGTAACCACTGGTCCGAATAATTCGGTACACATCGTGTTGTATTTTGGATTTGTAGTTAAGATAACCGTTGGCTCGATGAAATAACCTTTTGATTTATCATAATTTCCACCCATGATTACTTCAGCATCGCTATCGTTTTTAGCTTGGTCAATGTAACGCGCTAATTTATCAAATGAAGCTTCTGAAATAACAGCTGTAATGAAATTACTCATGTCTTCTGGTGAACCCATCTTCATAGATTTTAAATCCGCGTCTAATTTTGCTTGAACAGCTGGCCATAAACTTTGTGGAATATAAACACGTGAAGCGGCACTACATTTTTGTCCTTGGAATTCAAAAGCACCACGAGCAATTCCTACAGCAACTTGTGTTGGATTTGCTGATGGATGTGCAATGATGAAATCTTTTCCACCTGTTTCTCCAACGATTCTTGGATAAGTTTTGTAAGTTGCAATGTTGTTTCCAATCGTTTTCCAAATGTCATTGAAAACGCCAGTCGAACCTGTAAAGTGAACTCCTGCTAAATGTGGACTTGATAAAACTACGTCAGAAACCATTCCAGAATCACCCATTACCATATTGATAACGCCATTTGGTAAGCCTGCTTCTTTGAAAACTTGCATGATTACATTAGCAGAATATACTTGTGTTGCTGCTGGTTTCCAAACTACCACATTACCCATTAAAGCCGCACTTGAAGGTAAATTTCCTGCAATAGCTGTAAAATTGAAAGGTGTAATGGCATATACAAAACCTTCTAGTGGTCTGTATTCAACTCGGTTCCACATGTCTGATGTTGAAGCTGGTTGGTCTGCATAAATCTTTGTCATGAATTCTACGTTGTAACGTAAGAAGTCGATCAACTCACAAGCCGAATCAATTTCTGCTTGGTGAATTGTTTTTGATTGTGCAATCATAGTTGCTGCATTGATTTTAGCGCGGTATGGTCCTGCTAATAATTCAGCCGCTTTTAAGAAAATTCCAGCTCTGTTTTCCCAAGCCATAGCAGCCCATTTTTTACGAGCTTCTAATGCTTCAGTAATTGCTTTTTCAACTAAAGTTCTGTCTGCTTGATGATAAACACCTACAACATGTTGGTGATCATGTGGTGCCGACATTTTTTTAGTATTTCCGGTTTTGATTTCTTCGCTACCTATATATAATGGAACTTCAACTTGAGAATTCCACATGGCTTTGTATGTTTCTGCAACTTTTGCTCTTTCAGGAGAACCTGGAGCGTACGATTTTACGGGTTCGTTTACCGCTTTTGGGACATTAAAAAATCCTTTTAACATGGTGTTGTATTTTGAGATTAGACAATTTTGTGCTTCTATTTACGATAAAATCATAAACGAATACAAAAATACAAAGTATATTTTGAATTATCGATAACAAAAGTTATGAAGCTGATTTGTTTGCTATTTAGTTAATAGCAAAAGGGGCACTAAGCTTGAATGTTGGGATGATTACTCTAAAACTTCTTGTTGAGGTAAAGTTCACCATATTGAAATAGCCTTTCATGGCTCCAATAGGAGAAGAAAGTAAGCATCCAGAAGAATATGTATAGCTTTCGCCAGGTTTAATTACGGGTTTTTTTCCGATTACGCCTTCTCCATCTACTACTTCAACATTGTTTAATGCGTCGTAAATTTCCCAATGACGAGTGGTTAATTGTACCGAATCTTTACTTTGGTTTTCGATGGTAACATGATACGAAAAGGCAAAATGAATCTTGTAGTTCTTGAAGTAAGTTCCTTCAAAACTAGTTAAAACAGAAATCTTTATTCCTTTTGTAATTTGGCTTACCATATATTAAAATAAAATTATTCCTAGTAGCATCATGATTACTGTGCAAATACTTAATAATAAAATGAATAACGGATTCAAAATTAAGAATTTTAGAACAGTAATCCAACGGCTTT
>JAHRWO010000165.1 GCA_019105125.1 Flavobacterium sp. | reverse complement strand
GAGTGGCGTTTGTAATTTTAGGAACAGGATTTTTACCACTCTTTATCTCATCCTTCTTTTTATCAAATCACGGATTAATTCTGGCTTCGAGTTTAGGAAGTTTATTGGTTTTTATGGCCGTTTTATTGGTTTCTCAAAAACTAAAAGACACTATGGCAATCCTAATTGTTGGACTAATGTTTGGAAGTTTTACCAGTGCTATTGTTTCGGTTCTATCCTATTTTACTACAGCTGAAAAATTACAAAAATTCACCTTTTGGTCAATGGGAAGCATTTCTAATTTATCATGGAATGAAATTTTGCTTTTATTCGTTTTCGTTATCATCGGAATTGGGATAAGTTTTTTGGTTATCAAACCTCTAAACGCATTACTTTTAGGAGAAAAATATGCACAAAGCATCGGAATTAATTACAAAAAAACGCGTTTTTTAATTATTATTGCCACCAGTATTTTAGCAGGAAGCATCACTGCTTTTGCAGGTCCGATTGCTTTTATAGGATTGGCAGTTCCGCATATGGCGAAATTGTTATTTCAAACGAGTAATCATTTTGTGTTGTTTTGGAGTACGCTGTTACTTGGCGCCATTTTAATGCTTTGTTGCGATACGATTGCACAAGTTCCAGGAAATGATATTACTCTACCAATTAACGCGATAACATCCGTAATTGGAGCACCTGTTGTGATTTGGTTGTTAGTTAATAAGAAACGATTTTAATCATGAGCGAACAAAATTTCACCATACAAACCAAAAACCTTTCGATTGGATACAAATCCAAATCGGAAACGATTACTATTGCTCAAAACATCAATCTTGGTTTAGAAAAAGGCAAATTAATCGCTTTAATTGGTGAAAACGGAATCGGGAAATCTACTTTATTAAAAACAATAACAGGTCTTATTCCACCATTATCAGGTGAAATTACTTTACTAAACAAATCGCTTCAAAGTTACAAGCCGCTTGATTTAGCTCAGGAATTGAGCATCGTTTTAACCGAAAAATTACCACCAAGTAATTTAACCGTTTATGAAATTATTGCTCTAGGTAGACAACCTTATACCAATTGGTTAGGTACTTTATCCGAAGAGGACAAAACTAAAATTGAAGAAGCGATTGCCTTAACCGAAATCCAACATTTGGTTCACAAAAAACATGATGAAATTAGCGATGGACAATTGCAAATTGCTTTGATTGCTCGTGCTTTGGCTCAAGATACTTCGATTATCATTTTGGACGAACCTACGACCCATTTAGATTTGGTTCATAAAGCAACTTTACTGAAACTGTTGCAAAAACTCACGCACGAAACGGGTAAAACCATCCTCTACTCTACGCATGACATCGATTTAGCGATTCAAATGACAGATGAAATGATTGTATTTACACCAAACAAAATTGTTCAAGACCAACCTTGTAATTTAATTCAAACTGGAATTTTTAATACGTTGTTTGATACCGAACATTTGACTTTTGATGCTACTATTGGCAAGTTCAAAATCAAATAATTTATCCCAATTTTACCTTTTGTTTAACGCTTCGTATTTTCAATTTTCATAATTTTACTAAAAAAAGTTATGAAGTACCTTTATTTAACCTTAATCCTAGCTACTATGAATAGCTTCGGACAATTAGTAAAAGTAGATTACGCAGATGGTAATCAAAAATTAGAAGGATTTTTTGCGAAAGCACAAAAAGCTAATCCTAAAAAAGCAGGCGTTATCGTTCTTCCCGCTTGGATGGGCGTAGATGCTCACTCAAAAGAATCAGCAGAAGCTCTAGCTAAATTAGGCTATCATGCTTTTGTAGCTGATATTTACGGTGTTGGAAACAATCCAAAAAACACGGGTGAAGCTGGAAAAAATGCTGGTTACTACAAAAACAACCCTGCAGAATATCAAAAAAGAATTCAATTAGCGATTGACCAGTTAGTAAAAGCTGGTGCTGATAAAAATCAAATCGCAGTAATTGGCTATTGTTTTGGTGGAACAGGTGCTATCGAAGCGGCTCGTGGTAACTTAAACGTAAAAGGAGTGGTTTCTTTTCATGGTGGTTTAGGAAAAGCGGCGAATAGTCCAACAAATGAAATTAAAGCGAAAGTTTTAGTGTTACATGGTGCGGATGATCCTTATGTTCCTGCTAAAGAAATTGAAGCTTTCCAAAACGAAATGCGCGAAACTAAAACCGATTGGCAAATGATTTATTATGCAAATTCAGTTCATGCCTTTACACACAAAGATGCCGGAAGCGATAACAGCAAAGGCGCTGCATACAACGAATTAGCCGATAAAAGAAGTTGGGAAGCGATGAAAACGTTTTTTATGGAGATTTTTAAATAATCGTTATAGTATTTCAATAATTGAAAACAGTTATTTCACCTGAAGTAGCTGTTTTTTTTTACACATCAAAACTACTCACCTCTAAAACTTCACCCGCTTTCAAATCATTTAAATGAATGTTACCTACACGCACACGAACCAATCGCAATGTAGGAAAACCAACAGCTGATGTCATTTTTCGTACTTGACGAAATTTTCCTTCGGTTAAAGTTATCGAAACCCAAGATGTTGGACCGTGACGCTCATCGCGAATTTTTTTTCCGCGTTCGCCTAAATTTGGTTCAGATTCTAATTTAAATGCTTTACACTTTTTGGTTTTGTACTTTTTGCCGTGCAAGCCAATTTCAACTCCGTTTCTTAATTGTTCTACAGCTTCTTCGGTAATGATTCCATCGACTTGAGCGTAATATTCTTTTTCTACTTTTTTACTTCGGACAATTTCGCTCATCATGCCGTCTGTCGTCAATAAAAGTAACCCTTCTGAATCTTCGTCTAAACGACCAATTGCCATGGTATTTTCTGGAAAATCGTATAATTCGCCCAACAACTTTTTCTTGCGTTTTAATTGGTAAATAAACTGCGATAAATAACCGTAAGGCTTGTGAATAAGAAAGTGATGATGCATTTAGAAAATTACTTTTAAGAGGCAACGAAGATACTAAAAACTTGTTGGAGTGATACAAAAAATAAGGAGGCCTTGTTTAAGACCTCCCTGTGTCGATTTTGATTTATTACGTTTTTCTGATCTGCTATAACTTGAGAAGAATAAACGACTGAATCTCTTTTTAGATATGTAACTAACGATATATTCAATAACTAATCAAAATCACATTGTAAATGTACGATATATTTTTAGTCAAATCACTTGCTTTCAATAGATTAACAAACAATTAACTTTACAAATCGATGAACGAATTATTACATCGACAAACTTATTTTTAATAAAATTTCAAAGACTTTTAAATTCTAATATGTCTTCAAATTTTATTTTTTGCTACATTTACATTATTAAACAAAATCAACTACCATGTCACAAACCCTTTTAGTACTTGCCGCATTTATTATTGCCTTAGGAATTGGAATTTTTATTGGAAAACTATTGTTTTCCGCCAAATCACAATCCGAAAAATCAGGTTTAGAAGAACG
>JAHRWO010000138.1 GCA_019105125.1 Flavobacterium sp. | reverse complement strand
TGATTTCTGGAACGCGTAATTTTATTGGAATAGAATTCAACAAAGAAATTAATCATAATAACGATTTTGATATGACAATTCGTCCACAAATGCGAGTAGGTATTGCTGAAAATTTAATGGTAGGTATTGTAACTGGAATTCCCGTAAATAGAGAAAATGAACGCTTTAGTTCGTTTTTAAGATTGATATACGAACCAAGTCATAATCATAATAAGAAACATTAATTAATGACAAGCACAATCGTCGTTACAAGGTTTTGACTTCTTTTTGCGTTTTTTCCAAAAGAATTTTTTTACCAAAAAACCTACGGCAATAGCTAAAGAAATGTAAACTAAGATTTGTTGTATATCCATAGTACAAAATTAGAAAAAGCAATCTCAAAATTCATGAGATTGCTTTTTTATTAACTTAAAACTAACTAAAATTATTAAAATTGAGCGGCAATTCCTATGGAAGCACTAAACGGCATTCCTGGTCGTAATCCTGCTGGCACTCTTGAAACTAAATAGGTAGTATCAAATAGGTTATTGATGTTTCCTGTTAAACTAAAATGTTTGTTGTATTTATATTTCGAACCAAAATCTACAACTGTATTATTTGGTACAGAAAATTCATTTGGAATGGAGCCTTGACCTGCAACTGTTCTAAACTCACCATTAAATCTTGCACCTAAAATCAATTCAAATTTAGCGTGTTCTAATGCAATTGAAGCATTGAATTGATGTTTTGAAATGTATGGAATTTCATCCCCTTTTTCAATAGTTCCCCAAGCTCCATCTGAACTTGAGAATTCATTAATGAATTCAGTATCTGTTAAGGTATATCCAAAAGTAATTGGCAATTTAAATTTGCTTTCTTCTTTTAAAATTTGATAGTTTAATAACAACTCAATTCCTTTTACATGAGCTTCACCTGCGTTGAATTGGTCTAAGGTTCCAGAACCTCCACTTGCAGCTAAGTCACTTCCTAATAAATTTGAATAGTTATTAAAATACGCTACAACTTCTCCTGACAATTTGTTGTGTTTAAAACGCGAACCTAATTCGTAGTTTATACTTTTTTCAGCATCTGTTCCTGGGGTATTTGTTGGAGGAGCAAAACCTTTGTGAACACCACCAAAGAATGATAAATTATTATTAATTCTATAATTTGCACCTACACCAGGTAACCAAACTTTTACATGATTGTCGTTTTCAACCAAGTTTGCTCCGGTTCTTGTTACGTCATTTGTTCCGTAGTTTTTGTTTAACAAATCGATAGTTTCAAAACGTATACCAGGTGTAACGGTTAAGTCGTTATATTTGATTTTGTACAAGGCGTGAGCCGCTAAAGCTCTAGCATAAGCTACTCTGTTGTCTTGTGTTCCAGGGGTTCCAGCAGTTGTTAATACCATCGAACCATCTATCATAGCATAGCTGTCATTCCATTGGAATCTATCTTCGCTGTCTTTGTGATAACGAACTCCCACTTCTAAGTCATGGTAAACTTCCCCAGTTAAGAAATGAAAATCTAATTTAGTTTGAACTCCTTGAGCTAAATATCCTCTGTTGTTAGCACGAACTCGCAAAGCGTTATTTGGAGAGTTTTGCGCTCCTGTTACATAGTCAAAAGCTAATGCATTTGATGTTGGGTCTTCTAAAATAGCATCAATAGCATAAGTTGTCCCACCAAATCGTACATCGTTTAGTTTATACCAATTTCTAGAAAATTTATTGCGGTAAGCCGTTGTGGTTATACTAAAATAATTACTTGTTTTTAAAGTATGTGTAACCGAAAACTGATTGTTTTTTGTAGTGATATTATCTTTTTCAGAACCTGCATATCGCATGAAAGGAGAATTATTGAAATCTTCTTCTGTTAAACCCAAATACGTTTCATTCGCGTCTTCATCTGCGTACACCATTTTAAATTCAATAGCATTGTAAATTTTACTCGTTGGTTTAGATTGTACTCTGAATTTAGCCATTACATCATTCTTGTCAAAGCCTGTGTTGGCTCCATTTGGTAAATTTTTAAATCCGTCTGAATTGTAGTTTAAAAATTGGACAACAGCCCCTACCGTTTCGTTTGCAATTCCAACACTTGCAACAGTACGGCTGGTATTAAAACTTCCATAATCCGTTAAAAATCCTGCACTAAATTTTTTAGGAATCGCTGCCGAAACAAAGTTGATAGTACCACCCGTAGTAAAAGGACCGTACTGAATTTGGCTACTTCCTTTTAAAATTTCTACAGCACTCATACGAGCAACAGATGGGAAATAATAAGCTGCTGGTGCTGAATATGGAGCAGGAGCAATTAAAACGTTATCTTCCATTAGAGTGATTTTCGCACTTCTGTCAGGTGAAGTTCCTCTTAAGCTGATATTTGGTCTTAAACCAAAACCATCTTCTTCGTAAACATTAACTCCTGTTACGGTTCTTAAAACACGGTTGATATCGGTATAATTGAATTTTTGTAAATCTTCTGCCGAAATGTAAGAAGCAGAACCTGTTTTGTTAGCTGCTTCAAACTTACTACCAATCATTTGATTGGCTGAAATTACAACTTCTTTTAAGGTCTTTACTGAGTCTTTTTTTGTATTGTTTTCTTGTGAAAATCCTATTCCAGATAGTAATAAGACAATAGGGGCAACTATATATTTCATTGTTTATTTAGATTAATTCTACGGAGCAAAAATAATTACTAAAGTTTATTTAGACAAATTATAAATAAAGTTTTTTTAAGGGATTTGGTCGAATTATGTACAACGTGAATTTTTAAGAAAAAAACACCTCTTTTTTAATTAAAAATGAAGAATAGTTTGATATTTTATAATTAAAAACAATTTTTTTAAAAATAAAATCCAGTTCCAATCGTCATATAATTGTAATTTGGAGAAGCAATTTTTAAATACTCATAACCTAATGAGAAAAAATAATTCTTTTTATGATATTTTCCTCTGATTTCAAATGAATTTACGGGTAATC
>JAHRWO010000120.1 GCA_019105125.1 Flavobacterium sp. | reverse complement strand
TAATTTTCTTTCGGAATTAAAACTTTTGAATGTTTTATACCTAGAGCATCGCAGAAAATTTTATTCACTCCGTTTTGATGGTTGTCCAGAGCAGTATGAATGGCATAAATCGCAATGTCATTTTTAATGGCTTTTAAAATCGCACGTTCGACATAATTTTTACCCGTGATTTTCTTAATTCCCGAAAATAAAATAGGGTGGAAGCAAACGACCAAATTACATTTTTTCGAAATCGCCTCATCAATTACCGATTCCAACGCATCATGACAAACTAAAACGCCATCAATTTCTTGATTCGGATTTCCAACTAAAAGTCCAACATTATCAAAATCTTCGGCATAACCTAGTGGCGCCATTTCTTCAAGAATCGAAAGTATATTGGAAAGTTTCATGATACGAAATTTAAAAAATGTTTATACAAATTAACGAAATACCAGTTAGAAATGAAATGATAAATAGCATAAACTTTAATATGATGATAATTTATTATACTTTCGTAATATGATTTTGTTACGAAAAATACTTTTCCCTTTGGCCTTTTTGTATTGGCTCATTACGTTTATCCGAAATTGGCTTTACGACAAAGGCATTTTCAAAAGTCAATCTTTTAATATTCCGATAATTGCTGTTGGAAATCTTAGTGTTGGTGGAACTGGAAAAACACCTCAAATCGAATATTTAATCCGATTACTTTCCGAAAATTATAAAGTGGCAGTTTTAAGTCGCGGATATAAACGTTCGACCGAAGGTTTTATTTTGGCAGATGAAAATGCTACTGCGAGTTCTATTGGTGATGAACCTTTTCAGTTTTTTTCGAAATTTCCAAACATTCATGTAGCTGTTGACGCTAATCGTAAAAACGGAATTGAAAATTTATTGCAACTTCAAGATAAACCAGATGTTATTTTATTAGATGACGCTTATCAGCATAGAAAAGTAAAAGCAGGATTTTATATTTTGCTTACGGCTTATGACGATTTGTTTTGCGATGATTATATTTTGCCTTTCGGGAATTTACGAGAACCCTCTTCAGGAAAAAAACGTGCCGATATGATAATTGTCACAAAATGTCCGAATGATTTATCCGAAATTGCGCAGCAGAAAATTAGAGAAAAGTTGAAGGTAAAACAACAAGTTTTCTTTACAACCATTCAATACGATGATTATGTTTTTGGAAATGACAGTCAATTGTTGGTTTCCGAAATTCAATCAGAGAGTAAAGTTTTGGTAGCTGGAATTGCAAAGCCTAAATTATTCTACGATTTTCTAAAAAATGAATCGGATGATACTTTGGTGTTTGCAGATCACCATCATTTTTCACAACAAGACTGTGAACAGATTTTAGCAAAAGCTAAAGGAAGAAAAATTATTACAACAGAGAAAGATTTTGTTCGATTAAATGGGTTGTTGCCCGAAAGGCAATTGCTATATTTGCCCATTAAATCAGCATTTTTAAATACAAACATTGATAAAACGATACATGATTATGTGGGAAAAAGTTCAAGAAACAGTTAGTTACATTAAAAGTAAAACCAATTTTTCTCCTGAATACGGAGTCATTTTAGGCTCAGGTTTAGGAGGATTTACAGAAGATATTACCATCGAGTATACATTGCCTTATACCGAAATTCCAAATTTTCCGGTTTCAACAGTTCAAGGTCATAATGGTGCTCTAGTTTTCGGAACTATTCAAGGGAAAAAAGTGGTGGCTATGCAAGGACGCTTTCATTTTTATGAAGGTTACGATATGAAGCAAGTGACTTTTCCGGTTCGTGTAATGAAATATTTAGGAGTGGAAAAGTTGATTGTTTCCAATGCTTCAGGAGGTGTGAATTCAACATATAAAGTTGGAGATGTTGCGGTAATTACAGATCACATCAATATGATGCCAGAACATCCATTACGTGGACATAACGATGAGCGTTTTGGACCAAGATTCGTAAACATGAGCGAACCGTATTCAAAAAATATGATTAATAAAGCTTTTGATTTGGCCAAAGAGTTGAATATTGATTTGAAAAAAGGAATTTATTTAGGTTTACAAGGTCCAACATTCGAAACGCTTGCCGAATACAAAATGGTAAAAGCTCTTGGTGCGGATTGTGTTGGAATGTCAACCGTTCCAGAAGTAATTGTGGCACGACATATGGAAATGGAATGTTTCGGGATTTCTGTAATTACTGATATAGGTGATGAAGATAATATTGAAGAAGTAAATCATGATGAGGTACTTTTGGCTGCTCAAAAAGCCGAACCATTGGTAAGGAATCTAATCAAAAATTTAATTGCTCAATATTAAATAAATAGAAGTCTTAAAAACAAAAGTTCTAGAATCAGCGATTGGATTACTAGAACTTTTTTTATGAACTTTATTGAGTTTTTATTTTCTGGAAATAAAAGTAATTAAATCGATAAGTCTAGAAGAATAACCGATTTCATTGTCGTACCACCCCACAATCTTAACCATTTTATCGATGACAGAAGTGAGTTGGGCATCGAATAAACAAGAATGTGTATTTCCAATAATATCTACAGAAACAATAGGATCTTCCGTATAATCTAAAATTCCTTTAAAATTAGTTTCAGCCGCTTTTTTAAATGCTTGATTGATTTCTTCAATAGAAACTTGACGTTTAACATTGAAAGTAATATCGGTCAAAGAGCCATCAGGAACCGGAACTCGAATTCCACAACCACCCATTTTTCCATCTAATTCTGGGAAAATTTTTGTCAAAGCTTTTGCTGCACCCGTTGTTGTGGGAACAATTGATTGTGCTGCACCACGAGCTCTACGTAAATCTTTATGGGGTTGGTCGTGCAAACTTTGGTCGGTAGTGTAGGAGTGAACTGTAGTGATGTACGCTTGTTCAATTTCGCACAATTCCTGAATGATTTTAATCATCGGAGCTGCATTATTGGTTGTACAACTTGCGTTGGAAATTATCGTTTCGCTTCCGTCTAAAATGTGTTCGTTTACCCCTAGAACAACGGTTTTTATTTCATCTACTTCAGATGGTGCTGAAAGAATTACCCTTTTCGCTCCAGCTAAAATATGTTGGTTAATATCTTCAAACGTTTTGAATTTCCCCGTCGATTCGATAACAATATCAACGTTTACCGATTTCCAATCTAAATTTTTGATTTCTCTTTCGTGAAAAAATAAAAACGATTTTTCATCAATACTAATCGAATCTTCAGAAAACGAAACTTTATGATTCAAAACACCGTGAATGCTATCATATTTTACCAAATGTGCCATTGTTTTGTTATCTGCAATGTCGTTGATGGCAACCACTTCAATAGTAGTATGATTCAAAAGCAATCGGAACAAATTACGTCCAATTCTTCCAAAACCATTAATAGCAATTTTTATTTTTGTTTCAGGTTTCAATGTTTTTGTTTCAAGTTTCAAGTTTCAAGTTAAAAAGTTAGTGTAACCAAGCTTAATTATCAGAATTTAGGATTTAAAAAACTTCCATCATCCATCTTAATGAATATGTTTCTCTGCATGGTAAGACGAACGCACTAAAGCGCCACTTTCCACATGTCTAAAACCTAATTCTTTTCCGATTTGTTCGTATTTCGCGAATTGTTCTGGCGTGATGTATTCTTTAACCGGTAAATGTTTTTTACTTGGTTGTAAGTACTGCCCAATCGTAACAATATCTACTTTTGCATCGGCTAAGTCATGTAGAACCTGAATCACTTCTTCCTCAGTTTCACCTAAACCTAACATGATACCCGATTTTGTTCTTTTTATGCCTTGTTCTTTCAAGTAACGCAAAACCTCTAAACTTTTCTCATATTTCGCTTGAATACGAACTTCACGTGTCAAACGTTTTACGGTTTCCATATTGTGCGAAACTACTTCTGGAGCTACTTCAACAATTCGATCTAAATTTCTTTTGTTACCTTGAAAGTCTGGAATTAACGTTTCTAAAGTGGTGTTAGGATTCATTCGGCGAATGGCTTTCACGGTTTCTGCCCAAATAATCGAACCCATATCTTTTAAATCATCACGATCCACGCTAGTAATTACGGCATGTTTGATGTTCATGATTTTGATAGAACGCGCTACTTTCTCAGGTTCGTCCCAATCCACATCTTCAGGGCGACCCGTTTTTACACCACAAAATCCGCACGAACGTGTACAGATATTTCCTAATATCATGAAAGTTGCCGTTCCTTCGCCCCAACATTCGCCCATATTAGGACAACTTCCCGAAGTACAAATCGTATTTAGTTTGTATTTGTCTACTAAACCTCTAAGTTCGGTGTAGTTTTTACCGGTTGGTAATTTTACGCGCAACCATTTTGGTTTGGGTTCTCTTGGTGGAAAAACATTGTCAATAGCCGTGTCCATAATCAGAATTTTGATAGGCAAAGATACGATTAGAAATTTAGAATTTTGAAGTATGAATTTAGAAAATGAATAAACTTTAGGAAAGTTTTAGGAAATGTAAAAACTAATTACTTCCCCGAAATAATCTCCGCCAATAATTTCTTAGCTCTTAGTAGTTTGATTTTGATGTTATTTAGTGGTTCATCAATTTGTTCTGCCATTTCTTGATAGGTCATTTCTTGAAAATAACGCATTTGAATGACTTCCTGATAAGCAGGTTTTAATTGTTTGATGTATTGAAGTAATTGCGCTAAATTTTGTTCGATAATCAATTCGTCTTCAGCAGAATTGGAATCATCAGCCACACTGTACGCTTGATGATCTTCTTCGTCATTCATTTCAATAAATAAAGACGATTTCTTTTTGCGAAGCATGTCTATATGAACGTTTTTTGCAATCGCAATCAACCAAGTATTAAAACCATATTCAGGATTGTACGTAGAGATTTTATCGAATGCTTTTGCGAAAGTTTCAATGACAATATCTTCAGTATCGGTTTCGTTTTCGGTGCGTTTTAGCATGAAACCGTAGACTTCATTCCAGAAAAAATCCAATAAAAACGTGAAAGCAACTTGGTCTCCCTTTTTTGCTTTTTCAATATTTTCTTGAATAATGACCGAATTTACTTCCAATGTACAGGTTTTGAGATGAGGTTTCTAAAAAACACGCTTAGTTGTGTAAAGATAAGTACAATTTCGATAATTGGATACCAATACATAACATCTTTTTCTTTCAATTTCCCAGCGGCATAACCTAGAGAAATCCATGAAAATAAATATCTAAAAACGATTATTCCAGTTACAATCATCCATTGGAATTGAAACGCTAATAAAACAATCGCTAAAACTAAAAACCAAAACTGACTAAAGAAAAATAATCCCAATTGAAATTTATCAAATCCTTTGTAGAATTTCGCAGTAGTAGCGTGTCTTCTTTTTTGATACACCCAAGACGAAAAAGTAGTCTTAGGTTCTGAAAAAGTAAAACTTTCTGGCGTATATAAAATTGCTGTATTCTTTTTCGTAGCAGCTTGATTAATAAACAAATCATCATCACCCGAACGAATTTTCATGTGATCCATAAAACCACGAACGTTGAAAAATTCTTCTTTTTTGTAAGCTAAATTACGACCAACACCCATATAAGGTTTGCCAATTTTTGCCCAAGAAAAATATTGCGTAGCGGTTAACATCGTTTCAAAACGAATGATTTTGTTTAGGAAAGAATTTTTCACTTTTTCGTAAGCGCCATAACC
>JAHRWO010000069.1 GCA_019105125.1 Flavobacterium sp. | reverse complement strand
TCAGAACTGTAAACTGCGACTGTGACTGAATACAAATAAAAAATGAGTGGCATCTACATCCACATACCTTTTTGCAAGCAAGCTTGTCACTATTGCGATTTTCATTTTTCTACTTCGTTGAAGAAAAAAGACGAAATGATTTTGGCATTGGCGAAAGAAATTGAAATGCGTAAAAGTGAATTTCAAGATGAGATTGTGGGAACGATTTATTTTGGAGGTGGAACGCCTTCGATATTGTCGATTGAAGATTTAAGATTTTTGATTGATGAAATATATCGAAATTATAAAGTAGTCGAAAATCCTGAAATTACGGTTGAGGCCAACCCTGATGATTTAACGGATAATCGAATAATTGAACTTTCAAAAAATAAAGTCAATCGATTATCAATAGGAATTCAATCGTTTTTTGAAGACGATTTAAAGATGATGAATCGAGCGCACAATGTTGAAGAAGCTAAGAAGTGTTTGGAAACAGCGACTCAATATTTCGATAATATTTCCATAGATTTAATTTACGGAGTTCCCGAAATGAGTAACGAAAAATGGTTGCAAAATATCGAAACGGCTTTGTCTTTTGGTGTTCCTCATATTTCAAGTTATGCTTTAACGGTTGAGCCCAAAACGGCGTTACATTCGTTCATCCAAAAAGGAATAATTCCACAACCAGATGATGAAGTCGCGCAGGAACATTTTCATATTTTGGTTGATAAACTTTCGGAAAACGGATTCATTCATTACGAATTATCGAATTTTGGAAAAGAAAACTATTTTTCCAAAAACAATTCGAGTTATTGGTTAGGTAAAAAATACATCGGAATTGGCCCGTCAGCACATAGTTATGACGGAAAAAATCGAGGTTGGAATATTTCTAATAATTCACTTTATATCAAATCGATTCAAGAAAATAAATTACCAATAGAAATTGAAACCTTAACGAAAACCGACCGTTATAACGAATATATCATGACGGGTTTGCGAACGATTTGGGGTGTTTCTTTAGAAAAAGTCGAACAAGAATTTGGGAAAACCTATTTGAATTATTTATTGAATCAATCAAAAAAACACATAGAACAAGCATTATTAGAATTTGTCAAGTCGAGCGAAGTCGAGACTGTATTAAAAACCACAAAAAAAGGAAAGTTTTTGAGTGATGGTATTGCTAGTGATTTGTTTTTATTAAACTTATAATTTTATTTCGATTGAAATAGGCCTTCCGCTAAATTTAAAATTCCAATGATTAGACTGGTTCCAAATTCAATTGTACCATTACCATTAGGATTAAAAGAATCTAGTTTTGGATTGAAAAACATATTTTCTGGAATTAAAATGGAGTTTTTATACTCAAATTTTCCATTATAAATGGAGTAATTGTCATTCATCAATGTGGCTCTATTATAGACAGAAAAATCAGTTTTTGTATACAAATCCAATTGGTTGAAATTGAAAAAATCTGTTTTTTTATTCCAATTGAAATTGGGTTTAACAGGTTGAAGATGATATTGAATAGAATCTGTTTTTATCTGAGAAAACAAACAAAAGGAGGATAAAAGCGATAAAATAATCAAATATTTCTTCATTTTGTATATCTTTAAAGTCTGAATGTCAGTGTAAATTTAATTAAATATTGTTTTGAAAACAACAATTATTCATAATAATTCAACCTTCCAAATCGACTTGTCAAAACCAATTGATATTTCGATTCCACTAACAAATGATAATCAAAACCCGATTGCTTGGTATCAAAATGCGCCTGAAATCGAACCTGTAAAAATGGGCGATTGGATAGGGAAAGTTTCGGAAGGGAAATCGTCAACGAACTTTAATAATATTTTCTTCAATCCGCACGCGCATGGTACGCACACGGAATGTTTAGGGCATATTACACGCGATTTTTACTCGATTAATCAATGCTTGAAACAATTTTTCTTTACTTCGGAATTAATGTCGGTGGAGCCAAAAGTAGTTGGAGAAGATCTAATTATTACAAAGGAACAAATTGAAATTGCTTTGGAAGAAAATTCGCCAGAAGCAATCCTCATCAGAACTTTACCAAATCCAGAAAGTAAAAAGCATTTGAATTACTCTAATACGAATCCACCTTATTTAGAAGAAGCTGCAGCAGTTTTCATTAGAGAAAAAGGAATTCAGCATTTGTTAATCGATTTACCAAGTGTAGACAAAGAGCACGACGAAGGGAAATTGTTAGCACACAAAGCGTTTTGGAATGTAAAAGATGTGAATCAAGTTAATGAAGATGCTCGTTTTAATTGTACAATTACCGAAATGATTTACGTTAATGAAGAAATTCAAGACGGAAGCTATATCTTGAATTTGCAATTTTCGTCGTTTGAAAATGATGCTTCACCATCAAAACCTGTTTTGTATAAAATTGAAAAGTAATTACGAAAATGGACATCCAGCAACTATACGAATTCTGCCAATCTAAAAAAGGCGTTACCGAACATTTTCCTTTTGATGAAGATACGTTGGTGTTTAAAGTAGGTGGAAAAATGTTTTGCCTAACCTCATTATCCGAATGGGAAAAAGGAACACCGTCGTTAAATTTAAAATGCGATCCGGAACGTGCTTTGGAACTTCGAGCGGAATATGAAGCGATAGAACTTGGTTATCATATGAGTAAAGTACATTGGAATACGGTTCGATTTCACGGTGATGTTTCCGATAAAATGATGTGCGAATTGATCAATCATTCTTATGAACTGGTTTTTTCAAGTTTGACAAAAAAAGTAAAGGAAGAAATCTTAAAATTAGACAATTAGGCATTACTTTTGTGCTACTAAATAAGAAAATTTAAAGTAACTATCATGATAGACAACTTAAAAAAAATATTAAACGAAGATCAAGATCCAAAAGCTATTGAGAAAATCACGGCTAAATTGGAGAATCTTTTAATGTGGAATGAAGAAGTAGGATATATTGCCGTTCAGAAAAAACCTGCTGTAACTATTTTTCCAGATAGCATTGTGGTGACCAATAAACGTATTATTTTGTGTAAGCCTAAAAACTTAGGATTATCAATGGAATTCATTGATTACGATTGGGACGACATCGCAGGTTCGTTTGTAAAAGAAGGCATTTTAGGAGCAGATTTTACCTTTACAACCAATTCTGATTTAACTCACACCGTTGATTATTTACCAAAAAATCAAGCGCGAAAATTATATACTTACGCTAAAGAGCAATTGGATTTGTTGAAAAATCCAAAAGTAGCTACACCAGTTGTGGAAGAAGTTAAAACAGAAGCTCCAATTGAAACTCCTATTCAAGAAGCCGAAGTTGAGGAAATTCCAACAGAAGAAGTAACGCTTTATGCTGAAATTATGCCAACGCCAAACGATGTAATTCGTGATACAGAAGTAGAAGCTCCAATTTCGGAAGAAAAAGGATTGGCACATTTATCGCAAGACGAATTGTTTGCTAAACTTCAGAATTATAAAAAATTATTAGACAACGGCTTAATTCTTCAAGGCGAATATGACCGATTAAAATCAGAAATTTTAAAATATTTGTAAGATAAAATTAAAACCCAACACTTCAAAATGTTGGGTTTTTCTTTGATATATTTTTACATCGATTTTTTCTGCTTTTCTACAAATCCATCGGCTTGAAGTTTTAATAATTCCGTAGCACTTTTCTTTTTGTAGTTGTACAGTTCTTTATCTTCTTTGATGTCGGCATAGACTTTATCGTAAATTTCGGCATCGGTTTTCTTTTGTAATTCGCTTTGGTAACGATTTTGAGATAGCATATTTTTAATACCCATTTCGTTATCTTCTTGTTTGAAATCGTATTCGCTTTTTGGTGATAATAATTTCGCAATAATTGGCGAAGTTTCAATAGCTAAAAACAGTAACATAATAAAAAATGAAGGTAAGAAAGGCAATTTGTTCAACGCATTAATTCGCGCCATTAATCCGTCGAAACCTTCAATAATAGGTTGGGTTTCGGTGACTTTTTTATCTAAATCGGCTTCAAGGGTTTTGTTTTTGGTTTCTAAATCGGCGATTTTTGCTTGATTAGTAGTTTTTAAAATAGATAAGTCTTGCAAGGCAGCATCGTGTTTTTCACGTTTCTCTTTATAAACCGGACCTTTGCCTAATTTTTTAGTTCCGGCAGTTCCTTCGGCTTCGGTGATGTAAACGGAATATAAATCATTTACTTCTTTCTCTTTTTTAAGAATGTCCGATTTCAAACTATCAATTTGTGCTTTGTTTTTATCTAAATCGGATTGAAAATAATTGGCTACTTGTTTTTTATTGGCCAACATCATTTCATTTTTTTCTTTCAATAAAACCGTATTAATTTCCTTTTCAAAGATTTTAATTTCCAAAGGTTTTGAAATTACGATAGCAATAATAATAGCCAATGCAATTCGTGGAGTAGCCTGAATGAATTAGTCTAGAAATCTATCTCTTTTTTTAATGGTAGAAAAAATAAATCGATCCAAATTAAAAATT
>JAHRWO010000301.1 GCA_019105125.1 Flavobacterium sp. | reverse complement strand
GCTACTAATCTGTCCAGTTACACCGAACTTAATGCGGGGCAGAATGCTCGAATAACCACTTAACCCCCAATGTTTTATATACGATGTTGGGCACTGGCTATTTTATCTCAATCAGAATTTAAAACCAAATATAAGAAGTGTTTTCTAGTGGGTTTTTGTTCTTCCAGTCTTTATCTTTATAACTATTCCACCAATCTTTATATATATCCTTAATGATTAGAATTTCAGTTCCTTTCAAGCCCTTATATCTGTCATAATCATTTAAAGCTGTGTCAATCAAGTATGGGTCAAGCGAACCATATCCGAAATCATTTCTAATACCTTCAACAGTCCAAAGCAAGCATTCTCCTAAAATAAAATATTCTCTACCATAAGGTAGCGGTGTCCGAGATGATATAGGATTTAAAGGAAAATTCGAAATATGAGATGTGTCTTTCGAAAACTCAATCAGAGATTGAATATGGCTTTCCGTGAATTTCGGCATCTGAAGCCATAAATTATCTCCATTATCTCCCTTTTCATAGTAGTTATAAGTTCCATTCTTAATCTGTTGAACAAATTCTTGTACATCAGGATTGTTTAAATCAAATTCGTCTTTTTCACAACTCATAAAGAATAGAGTCAAGACAGAAATAAATAACATTTTTTTCATAACATTCTGTTTTTTGTTTATAGATGAAATATTCAACATTAAGGTTGCGTCCTTAGCTTGTGCCCAACGAAAAACAATATGCGTATGTTGCGGGATTTCAGGGCACTATCGTTTCAAGTTTGCACAAATTTTTTTTTCTTGCACAAAGTTTCAACCTACCACAAAAGCCCGCAATTATCGCATATTGTATGTTAGCGGTTTTGTCATTCGTTAATTAATTAGTTATCGATGTAAAATATTTGTCACTAATCAATCTCATCAGTTTCTATCATACTATTTAGTTTTATTATTTCGTAATATTCAACAGTATTATCGCTACTTTCCAATTTTTTTGATGACGCAATATCTACTTTATATATTTGTGTCATTGGTTTTAATTGTGACGGCATATTTTTTTTTGATGACCATAAGCCATAATTTAATCGTGAAATAACATAAACAATGTTCTGTTTATCGTTTTTCATAAATAAATGGAATTCATCATTTGTATTTTTGCCCGTAATATTACCGTCATCGGTTGCTGTTCCATTGTAAGAAACATAAATGACAGAATTATTTGTATTAATTGATTTATCATCAACTTGTTTGTTAGTTACTATTGTGGTATCATTTATTGATGTTGTTTGGGCTTGTGAAGTCTGTTTTTGTCCACAACTCAGCAAAAAATTAACACTAAAAAATACGAAACAAATTATTATTCCCTTTTTCATTTTTACTTTGTTTAATAGTTTAACCAATTTTAAATTATTTATCTCTTACACATCTGATTGAATAACTCCAAGCTGGGTCTCCTGCATCAAGGATTATGTTATCTCGCATAAATCCTAAATTAACAGTATAAAAACTGTTTAGAATTTTAGGATTTGGGGTTGATGTCCAGAAAAACGTGTATTTGCCTAAATTTGAAAAGGAAGGTTTACTATCTCTACTTCCAGCCGGCAAAATTGTAAATCCACTGTTATTGGTTCGTGTATTATTACTGGTTCTCCAATATAAATCAGATTTTTCTTTGAGTGATGAACCTGCTGTTTTTATACCGCCAAATGCGTTTATTAACTCAGTCCACTCCTGTTGAGTTGGGATATGCCAACCTTCGGGGCAAATATCATTAGGATTTGTAGTTAACGATTGTCCTAAATATAATTTTCCGTAAATTTTATTGGTTTCGGAAGTATTGTGATACCATGAATTATTTGGCAAATCATAATCAAGGTTTTGAACAAACCATTCTTTATTACCGACTGTCATTGTCCAATAGACTTTGTAATCTCTTAAATCGACAAACGATTTGTAATCAACTGTCGAGTTGAGAGTTATGGGCAATGTTGAAAAAGTGAAAATTTTAGATGTTCTGATTACTTTTCCTTCTTTTTTCTCTACAATCTTCCAATAATATTTTTTATTTAGTTCCAATATTATCGGTTTTAGTTCCATTGTATCTATATCAGATTTAAAAAGTTCAGGATCTGTTGATAGTCCAAAATATAAATCATATTTCAAACCAATCTGGGCAGACCATTTTAAAATTCCAATATTTACATTACTTGCTCCGTCAGGTGGAAATACGGCTGTAATCTCCTTTTGAGCAAATATTTGATTGTTTGAAAATATTGCAAAAGTTAATACAACCCAAAATTGAAACCATTTCGCTTTTTTATCCATATTTATTTTTGTTTAAATTATTTCTATAATTCGTTTATCGTTACTCTTGATAACCGCTAACGGACGGAACTATATGAAGTTGGGGATTGCGGGCTTCGTTCCTGTCGAACCCCGAAACCGCTTTTGCGGGCTGCGGACATTCATGTCCGCACCGAAACCCCAATTGACATATAGTTTTTGTTAACGCCAGGCTTATTTCGTCGATATAATTCCATTGAATCTCTTTAATTGAGTGTAAATTGTCGCACCAAGTAGTTTCCATTCGACTACTCCAACTACATAATATTGGAATTTATTGTTGTCGTCTGTCATGGATACTTTTATTGCATTTGGTCT
>JAHRWO010000014.1 GCA_019105125.1 Flavobacterium sp. | reverse complement strand
CAATTTTTGAAAAATCGATGGAAAGATAAATATGATTATTAGTGAGAAATTAAAACCTAACTTCTACCTTTTCCGAAATTAATTTTTCATCTTCATAATACTCGAAAAACCAATTATCATTTTTCTTAATCAAAACACCTGAAAGAGAACCTTTTTGAGCTGTAAAAATCGATTCATTGGAAGTTTTCATCAACGTAAAAATAGTTTCAGGTTTATCATTAACTAATTTATAACCATTTGATGTTGGGATAGCAAACAGTGTTTTATTGTCATAATCGTTTGAAAGAATAATTGTTTCACTACTTGTTTTTGAATCAGCAATTGCGTCAGATTGTTGTTGGTCTGCAATCGTAAAATTTAATTTATTTTTTAAAGTAGATAAAGCTTGTCTAAAAATGATGTTGTACGCTTTTTGATGATCTTTCTCTCTAGTTGTAGCTAATTCCGTTTTTAATAACAAATTATTAGCGCAGTCTTTAACTTCAAAATGCACTTTGATAACAAATAAGGTGTTACTTTCTACAGGATTTGCATAAAGTGCTAAACATCTATTTTTTGCCAATGCTTCTGGTAATTTTTCATCATCATAATACACTTCAAAACCTTGACTAACGAAGAAAGATTTAGTCAATTCATTTAATCCAAACTTATTTGGTTGTTTAAAAAAAGAGAACTGTGAGGGAATAATAACGTACTTGTACTTTTCTTGCGCAAAAGAAAAACTTACTAAAAACAACGTAAAAATTAAAACTATCTTTTTCATATTATAAAATTTTTTTTAATTCCAACAAATGGTTTACTTGAAATACTGGCATATCGGTTTGAATATTTTGTTCATTGAAAAAAATGGCTTCAATACCTGCATTTTGTGCTCCTAAAATATCGGCTTCATAACTATCCCCTATCATTAAACTCTCTTCTTTTGAAGCGTTTGACAAAGATAAGGCAAAATCAAATATTTTTTTATGTGGTTTTTTAACTCCAGCCATTTCAGAATTAGTAATGGTTTCAAAATAATGATCTATGTTAGAATTTTTCATTTTTTTAGTTTGAACAGATGCAAAACCATTAGTTATAATGTGTAGTTGATACTTTGGTTTTAAATAATCTAACATTTCAAGTGCTCCATCAAAAAGATGATTGTATTCTGGTAAATATTTGATATACTCATCAGATAAAAGATGAATCATACTTTCCGATATTTCAATTTGTAATGCATCGAAAACATCTTTTAAACGATAATAACGTAAATCGTCATGAGTAATTTGATTGTCTTGATATAATTTCCAATAGTGTTGATTTCTTGGGATATAAATATTTAAAAAATCGGACAATTCGATATCAAATCCTTGCTGTTTAAAAATAGTATCAAAAGCGAATTCTGAATTCTTATCAAAATCCCAAAGTGTATGATCTAAATCGAAAAAAATATGTTTTTTATGATGGAACGATTTCATTTTATTTTGGAATGCGAATTTCATGAATTGTTACCAATTTTTGAATTTCGATTTAATTATGATTTACAACCTATTTCTTGTCCTTCTGATTTTTATAGCCCCGATAGGAGCGACACCATGTATAGAGGACAACAGGCCAAGCCATTAAAAAAAGCCGAAAAAATGGACTTCAAACTATTTACTTTGTGATATAATTTCAGCGTTTTCAATATGATAAATCCAATCTTCTACATCAGTTTCGTTGTATCTGAAGGTCCCTTTTAAAGTAACATAAGTATCAGTTTTTAATTTTGGAGTTGCTCCTTTAAATTTGATACCCGCTATAGTTTCTGGTCCTGATTTTCCACAGAAGAAACAAGCTGCAAAAACGTTTTTACTTAAAGCGTAACTTTTATTGTCGATTGGCACAATAAATCCGCTCATGTAAATGGTTTTCTTTTGCATCATTTTTAATTTCATGTTTACTTGTGGAAATTCTACTTCGCCATAAGTTGCATGTTTTTTTCTGATGTATTTGATGTCGCCCAACATCTTCCATGTTAAGGTATCGTTTGCAATTGAAGTTTCAACAAGTGATTTTGCAGTTGTAGTTTTAGAATCGCTAAAGCTCATCATCGAAATAAAAACGACTAAAGCCAAACTTAATTTAATATAATTACGCATTTGCTAATGTTTTTGAAATATTTAAATTGTATGCTTTTATAGCTGGAATTAACGCTGCAATAAAGCCCACAAATATAGTTAGTAAAAATAAGGTTCCTTCTTTTTCCCATAAAAATTCGTATGGATTGAAACTCATTTTGAAATCTTCTTCGGCCGAGTTCGACAACATACTTAATCCTACTCTTCCCAAAATCGTACCAAAAACAAATCCAACCACACATAAAAGCAAACTTTCGATCATTACGACTTTTAGAAGTTGTAATCTTTTGGCTCCGTTGACACGCATTAAGGCAAATTCGTTTTCACGTTCTTTCAAAGTATTGTAAAGCGCGATGAAAATCGAAATTCCTGAAATCAACATGATTCCGTATGCCAAATATTGTAAAGCTGAAATTCCAATGCCGAATAAAGAAAACAAACGATTTACTTCTATAGCTGGTGAAGCGACTTGCATTTTAGTATTTTGTGCGATGATTCTTGGCCAAGTTACAATTCCCATTTTGTTGCGGAATTTTAGTAAAACCGCTGTAATTTCCATCCCTGGTTCATCTAAAGTCATATCAGTTTCTGTATGATGATGCTCTTCACCTTCTACATGAACGTGACCTTCTTCGCCGTGAGCCGGATTTTCTTCTTCACCATGTCCGCTGTGCATTTGCCAAACACTTGGAATCGTACACAAAATCAAATTATCGACTACTTTTCCGGTTGGTTTTGCAATACCAACAACTTTATAGGCGTAATGATCATGAACTTCTCCTTCAGCTGCATCGCCGTGTGAACCGAAGAACTCATCTCCTATTTTTAAACTTAATTTTTGAGCGATATCACTTCCGATTACGACCTCGAAATTCTTTTCAAATAATTTTCCTTCGGAAATTGTTGCTCCATATTTATCTAAATAATCGGGTGTTGTTCCTAAGATTTTATAACCGCGATAATTGTCACCAAACGCTAACGGAATCGCTTTTTGAACAAACGGATGTTGCATCCAAACTTTTGCCGAATCGTAACTAATATTTCCTGTTGGAGCATCTACTTGGTAAACTGCAGATAAAATCAATTGCAATGGA
>JAHRWO010000310.1 GCA_019105125.1 Flavobacterium sp. | reverse complement strand
TCATCTGCCACTTTAAAAATACGATACACCACAATTGATGGTGGTAAAAATGAATTCAATTTATGTGTCCAATAGTTGGAATCCAATTCCAATTCGGTTTCAAAATGCGCAAACATTTGCTTGGCATGTACACCCGAATCGGTTCTTCCGGCACCTACAATTGCGATAGTTTCTCTGAAAAGGGTAGAAAGCGCCTTCTCCAAAGTTTCCTGTACCGAGGCGGCGTCAGGCTGACTCTGAAATCCGTGAAAGTTTTTTCCGTTGTAGGCAAATTCTATGAAATATCTCAAAATTGGGTGTTCGGTTTTCTTAAATAGCTTGCAAATTTACAAAATTCAAAAGTAAAGTTCCTTTCAAATTGTGATAATAAAAACTTAATTTTGTCTTATGAAGAAAATTCTGTTGTTATCCGATACGCACAGTCATATTGATGATGCCATTTTGAAATACGTCAACCAAGCCGATGAAGTTTGGCACGCTGGCGATATCGGAAATTTAGAAGTCACCGATACGATTAAAAAATTAAAACCACTTCGCGCTGTTTATGGCAACATCGACGATGAAAAGGCACGTTTAGAATTCCCATTAAACAATCGATTTTTCTGTGAAGGCGTTGATGTTTGGATTACACATATTGGCGGCTATCCTGATAAATACAATCAGAACATTCGTTCTGAAATTACAAAAAATCCTCCTAAATTATTTATTTGTGGTCATTCGCACATTCTAAAAGTACAATTCGATAAAAAGTTGAATTTGCTACACATGAATCCAGGCGCTTGTGGAAAATATGGGTTTCATCAGGTACGAACGATGTTGCGATTTGAAATCGATGGCGATAAAATTCAGAGTTTGGAGGTGATTGAGTTAGGGAAAAAATGAACCAATTAATTATTGAAAGCATTCCAAGTATTTAATCTAGTATTTAAAAAATGATTTCTTACTTTTGCATTCCAATAACAACACACAAATCATTAAAATTTAAAAAGATGAAATTTTTTATTGACACGGCTAATTTAGAGCAAATTAAAGAAGCACAAGAGTTAGGAATTTTAGATGGCGTTACAACAAATCCATCATTAATGGCTAAAGAAGGGATCACTGGTAAAAACAATATCCTGAAACACTATGTAGACATTTGTAATATTGTTGACGGTGATGTAAGTGCAGAAGTTAATGCTATGGATTTAGAAGGTATGATCAGAGAAGGTGAGGAATTAGCTGATTTACACGAACAAATTGTAGTGAAATTACCTATGACTAAAGAAGGTGTAAAAGCATGTAAATATTTCTCAGATAAAGGAATTAAAACGAATGTTACTTTAGTGTTCTCTGCGGGTCAAGCGTTATTAGCGGCAAAAGCAGGTGCTACTTACGTTTCTCCTTTCTTAGGAAGGTTAGATGATGTTTCTACAGATGGATTAAATTTAATTCAAGAAATTAGAGATATTTACGACAACTATGGTTTTGAAACTCAAATTTTAGCGGCTTCTGTTCGTCATACGATGCATGTTGTAAATTGTGCTAAAATTGGAGCTGATGTAATGACAGGACCATTATCTTCAATTACGGGATTATTGAAACATCCTTTAACAGATATCGGAATTGCTCAGTTTATAGCGGATTACGAGAAAGGAAATAAATAATTCTATAAAAAAACCTCAAATTAAAGTTCATAATTTGAGGTTTTTTTTTATTTGTTTTTTCCTATCAAATGCTTAACAACTGTTTCTGCTGCGTGCAAACCAAATAAAGCGGGCATCCAACTATTCGTACCATAAAAAGACTTTTTGAAATTCGAACCATCAGTCATTTTTACACTATCATAATCAGGTCGTTCAAAAGAATAAACTACTTTAACTCCGCTAGAAATTCCTTCTAACTTTAACCTTTTTCTTACCTGTTTCGCCAATGGACAATAATCGGTTTTACTAATATCTTTCACACGAACTTTTTCAGCTTCAAACTTTCCTCCTGCTCCCATGTTACTGATTACCTTCACTTTTTTGCGTTTGCAAGCTACAATCAAATTGATTTTTGGAGTTAAACTATCAATACAATCTAAAACGTAATCAAAGTCAGGAGTTACTAATTCAAAAGCACGTTCTGGCGATAAAAACTCTTCAATACGAGTTAATTTTAAATCGGGATTAATATCCATCAATCGATCCCCAACAATTTTTACTTTTGGTTGCCCAACTGTACTATGCAAAGCAGGCAATTGACGATTTATATTCGTAATATCCACCACATCACCATCTACAATAGTCATTTTCCCTACTCCTGCGCGTGCTAAAAATTCAGCAGCAAAACTCCCTACTCCACCTAATCCAACAACTAACACATTAGCGTTTTCTAATCGTTGAATACCTTCTTCTTTAAATAACAATACTGCTCTTTCTTTCCACTTTGCCATAATTGGTTTGAATCGTTAAATTGGTTAATTGTTTAACTGAAAATCTTTGAAAAATTACTAAAAACGATAGCTTTCATCTGCTGTACCGAAATTCCTTTTATAGCAGCCGCTTTTTCATAGACTTGATAAATGGATTCTTCAATCGTATCGGTTTCTAATAAAATTTGATTTTCGGGTGCAAAGGTAAATACTTTTTCTAAATCTGGATTACGAAGTAA
>JAHRWO010000252.1 GCA_019105125.1 Flavobacterium sp. | reverse complement strand
CCCCATTCTTCCCCTACTGTTGTAAAAATGTAGTCGGTGTGTTGTTCAGGAACAAATCCACCTTTGGTTTGTGTTCCTTCTAAATAGCCTTTCCCAAACAAACCTCCAGACCCAATTGCAATCATCGATTGGTTTAAGTTATAACCTTCGCGCTTCATGTCTACATCATCACCAATTAATACGTTAATACGATCTTTTTGATGAGGTTCTAATACGCTGTCGTAAACATAACTAACCGAGAAAGCAAAAGCAGACATAACCAGGTATAATAATCCATACACTATAGGATTTCGCGTTATTTTTCTGTTGAAAATATAGTGTATGATCATGATTGCAAAAATCCCAACAACAAGATAGGTTGGTTCTATAACAAGAGATAAAAAGAATAAAGCAATGGCAGTTATACCTGAAAAAAAGTACCAACTCGGCAATCCTTCTCTGTTTAAAACAAAAATTAAGGATACAAAAATCATGGCACTACCCGCATCAGGTTGCATTAAAATTAAAAGCACAGGTATGGCAATAATGGCTAATCCTATTATTTGATGCTTGGTGTTTTTTAAATTAATTTGTGAGAAACTCAAGTATTTTGCAAGTAATAATGCTGTTGCAGTTTTAACAAATTCAGAGGGTTGAAAACCAAATCCTCCAAATTGATACCAGTTGGTCTGTCCTTTTTTAGTAACCCCAAATACAAACAAACCTAAAAGTAGTATAATTCCAATGCCATAAAAAACAAAAGATAATTTTTCAAAAATTTTAGCATCGGTAAAAAGAATGATAAATATTAGAGGTATGGTAAGTCCAATGAATAGCATTTGTCTACCGTAAATTTGAGAAATATCAAAAATTGATGTTTCCTCAAGAGGTAATGAAGCAGAATAAATAGTCATCCAGCCCATGATTACTAAAACGATGTAAAGTAATATGCTGATGTAATCGATTCTATTTCCTACGCTTTGATTTTTCATTAATTTTCTTCTTCCTCTTTTTTAGCTTCGCTAATTTCTAAGCTTACTTTTTTCAAAGAGTCTTGAACTCTAGTGGGGTCAACTCTTCTTTGATAAATAATATTTTCAATTTTTCTATATTCGTCTTCAATACTACCCGTAAGCATTCTGGTTTCTAAATCTTTTCGGGTGATTTTTCCATTCAAGTATTTTTCTATCATTAATGTGGCAATCGGACCAGCCCATCGGCTTCCCCAATACCCATTTTCAATAAAAACGGCTAGTGCAATCTTTGGATTTTCTCTTGGAGCAAAAGCTACAAATATGGAATGATCTTTCAACTGATAGGTTTTTCCTGCCACTCTAATTTTGTTCTCAGCTGTTCCTGTTTTACCACAAATTCGTATTCCTTCGACTTTTAACCCAGAAGCCGTTCCAAAATTATATACATCTTCCATCCCTTGAATAATAGGTTGGAAGTATTGTTTGTCTATGGTAGTGTAGTGCTTAGTTCTGTATTTTTTATCTAAGGCTTGCCCTTTGATTTTTTTAACGATATGAGGCGTAAAGTAATATCCTTCATTAGCAACAGCCGCCATCATATTGGCTAATTGAATAGGAGAGGTTAAAACTTCACCTTGCCCAATGGAATTTGAAATAATATACGAACTTCTGATTTTGGCTCCGTTGTAAGCTCTGTTATATAATTTTGAATCAGGTACTAACCCTTTTGCTCCAATCGGCATATCAGTTCCTAGAAATTGTCCTAATCCAAAACTTTTAACGTGGTTGGCCCAATTGTCAACACTGTAATTTGAATTGGTATATTTTTCAATGATTTTTTTGTAGGTATACCCAAAATAACTGTTACAAGATTTGTAAGTCCCGTTGTTCAATTGTAAGGTGTGAAGTCCGCAATGGCATTTCATAAAACGACCAAAATTAGCTCCATGGTTACAATAAAATGTAGTTTGTTCGTCAATAACTTCTTCTTGCAAACCAATTAATCCTGTAATAATCTTAAATGGTGAACCTGGCGGATAAGCAGCTTGAAGTCCTCTGTCATATAATGGTTTCGCAATGGAATCGTTGTAAAGTGCTGTATAGTTTTTTGAACGCTGTCTTCCTACTAACAAAGCAGGGTCATAAGTTGGAGCTGAAACTAACGCCAAAATTTCTCCAGTTTTGGGTTCAATAGCTACAATTCCACCTCTTTTGTTAATCATCAAATCGGTACCGTACTTTTGAAGTTCGTAATCAATAGTTAACGTAAGATCTTTCCCTTGCTGAGCGATAGTGTCAAATTTTCCTTCTTTATAAGGTCCAATGATTTTATTGTGTTTGTCGCGAAGTAAATATTTGACTCCCTTTACACCTCTTAGGATGTCTTCATATTGTTGTTCAACTCCTTGTTTTCCAATCAAATCACCACTATTGTAATATTTGTTTTTTTTCAGAATGGCTTCGTTGACTTGCGTAATGAATCCAAAAATATTTGCCCCAACATTCACTTGATAATCGCGAAGGGAACGTTTCTGTGTATAGAATCCCTCAAATTTTCGTTCTTTTTCTTGAAAAGCAGCATATTCCGCTTTGTTTAATTGGGAAAGAAAAACAGAGGGTAACATCGGGCTATAGACTCTTGCTTTTTCTACTTTCTTAATAAATTCAGCTTTCGTGATGTGTAAAAGTGAACAAAATTCGGTAGTATCAATATCCTTGATTTCTCTAGGCACTACCATGATATCGTAAGAAGGTTGATTGGCTACTAATAATTTACCATTACGATCATAAATATATCCTCGTTCTGGAAAATCAAATACTTTTTTAATAGCATTATTTTCAGATTTTAGTTTCAAGGTTTCATCAATCACTTGAAGGTAGAAAATTCGAACTATCAAAAGGATAGATGTGATAATTATGGTAGCGGGTAATAATGCTTTTCTCATCGCTTACTTGGTTTAATAATATAAATCGTTAGTAAACAAATGATAAATGTAAAAATAGAACTAAGAAAAGTTCGCGTAAGTATTGTGAATAGTAAGTCCATTCTAAAATATTCGAAAAAGAATAAAATAAAATGGTGAATAAAAATAGCTAATAATAATAGTGTGATTCGCTCTGGTGTGATTTTATCAGCAATTTTAACGGTCTGATATTCGTAACTTAAACCGAAAGCAAATTTAAAAAGCGATGGTCGAATGTAAGCTAAAATTACAGAAGCCATCGTGTGAATTCCGCCCGAATTGCAAAACATATCCAAAAGAATTCCCAATGCAAAACTTCCTAAAAGCAAAACGCTTTTATTGCTGTTAACAGGATATAACAATATAAATAACACATACGGATATGGATTCAAATACCCCAACAAATTAATATTGTTGAATATTAAAAGTTGTAGGAGTAAAAAAATTACAAATCGGATGCTATTTAAAACGCTATTATTCACTTATTTTTTGGGTGCTACAGTTGCTTGTTCGAGTTGTCTTTTTTCTTTTTTTCTTTTGTTTTCAATAACATAAACATAGCCTAAGGAAGTCATGTCATTAAACAATCGAATATTAATGGTATAATAATTGGTCTTTTTATCAATAAAAATTTTATCAATCTTACCGATTGGAATATTTTCTGGAAAAATGTCTGAATTACCTCCAGTTACAATAGAATCGCCATGTTTTAAGGAAGCTAATCGTGGAACGTCAATTAATTGAGCGAATCCCACATTCGTTCCATCCCAAATTAAAGAACCAAAATGATTTGAGTTCTTAATCTTAGCATTAATTTTAGATTTTGTATTCAAAACACTTTGAATCGTAGAAAAATTAGTAGATGTCTTTTCAATAATTCCAATTACACCTCTGTCATTAACCACTCCCATATCTACCTCAATTCCTGAATTTGTTCCTGAATTTATAGTGATATAATTCTCTCTCGTGTTAAATGAATTTTTTACCACTTTAGACACCACCACATTGTAATTGTTAAGGTCGTTTCTAAATAAAGTTTTAGAAGTTAATATGGTGTCTTTTTTATTGAAAAGTAATTCTTTTAATAAGGCATTTTCTGTTGCTAAATCTTTGTTTTTTTGTTTTAGACTGAAATATTCGTTTACCTCATTCACTTTTTCGTAGTAAGCACCGGTGACTGCATTAGCTGAATTTACATATTCGCTACGGTGGTACGAATGCGATTTAATTACCAAAGAAAATGAGATGCCCAAAAGCAGCAAAAACAGCAATCGATGGCTGTTTTTTATGATAAAATTAATTATTTGCTGCATGAACTATTTTTTATTTGATCAGAATTCCTTTGTATTTGTTAACATTTTTAAGTGCCATACCTGTTCCTCGCACTACAGCTCTCAACGGATCTTCGGCAATATAAACCGGTAAATCGGTTTTAGATGAAATTCTTTTATCTAAACCTCTCAACATCGAACCTCCACCTGCTAAATAGATACCTGTGTTGTAAATATCGGCAGCTAATTCTGGTGGTGTTTGCGATAATGTTTCCATTACGGCGTCTTCAATACGTTGAATCGATTTGTCTAACGCTTTTGCAATTTCACGATACGAAACATCAACTTGTTTTGGTTTACCCGTTAATAAATCTCGTCCTTGAACTGACATATCTTCTGGAGCACTATCTAAATCTTCAGTAGCTGCTCCAATTTGAATTTTAATTTTTTCAGCGGTAGTTTCTCCAACAAATAAATTGTGTTGGGTTCTCATATAATAAATGATATCATTTGTAAAAACGTCACCCGCAATTTTAACTGATTTGTCACAAACAATTCCACCTAGAGCAATAACGGCAATTTCAGTAGTACCACCTCCGATATCTACAATCATGTTTCCTTTTGGTTGCATGATATCTAAACCGATACCAATTGCTGCTGCCATAGGTTCATGAATCAAATATACTTCTTTACCATTAACACGCTCAGCAGATTCTTTTACCGCACGCATTTCTACTTCGGTAATTCCAGATGGAATACAAATTACCATACGAAGCGCTGGTGTAAACAATTTCTTTTTTAACGCAGGAATACTTTTGATAAACATTTTTATCATTTGTTCCGACGCATCAAAATCAGCAATAACCCCATCTTTCAGCGGACGAATGGTTTTGATGTTTTCATGAGTTTTACCTTGCATCATGTTGGCCTCCTTACCTACAGCAATAATTTTGCCAGTAATTCGGTCTCTTGCAACGATAGATGGACTGTCAATCACGACTTTATCGTTGTGAATGATTAGAGTATTTGCGGTACCAAGGTCGATTGCGATATCCTCGGTCATGAAATCAAAAAATCCCATATGTTTGAGAAGGGTTTAGCGTTTTTTATATAATAGTATTCAACTCGCAAAATTATAAAAATAATCTGGAATAAATACAAATAAAAAGCGCATTAAAAAATTTTTTTTAATGCGCCCTGAAAATAATATTCTTAAGTGAAATTTTAATGTTTAAAATGACGGATTCCTGTGAATACCATCGCCATGTTGTTATCATTACAATAATTGATGCTCAATTCATCTTTAATTGAACCTCCTGGCTGAATCACCGCTGTAATTCCAGCTTTATTTGCAATTTCTACACAGTCTGGGAAAGGGAAGAAGGCGTCACTTGCCATAACCGCTCCAGTTAAATCAAATTCAAAAGAAGTCGCTTTTTCAATGGCTTGTCTTAAAGCATCAACTCTTGAAGTTTGTCCGGTTCCAGAAGCACATAATTGTTTGTTTTTTGCGAAAACAATTGTGTTAGATTTGGTGTGTTTGCAAATTTTCGAAGCAAATAATAAATCTTCAATTTCTTCTGCTGTTGGTACTGCCGTTGTTACCGTTTTTAAATGGTCTTTTGAATCGGTAACGTTGTCTTTATCTTGCACTAAAACTCCGTTTAAACAAGTACGAACAGTTGTTTGTGGTAATTCAATATCATTTAAAATTAAGATAATTCTGTTTTTCTTTTCTTCTAAAATGTCAATCGCTTCTTTGTCATAAGACGGAGCAATTACTACTTCGCAGAATAATTGGTTGATTTCGTTTGCGGTTGCAACATCAATTTTTCCATTCGCAATTAAAACTCCACCGAAAGCTGAAGTTGGGTCACCTGCTAAAGCGTCTAAATACGCTTCTTTCATCGTATTTCTTGT
>JAHRWO010000281.1 GCA_019105125.1 Flavobacterium sp. | reverse complement strand
CGTGCCACAGGCGAATTGGTTTGCGCGCATAACATTTTTGCAGCATCTAGCTTACCTGACATAATATTCATTTTGATATTATTCATAAAACTAGCATCGATTTTTGACGCTTTATTAATTGCCATCAAACGTTCGAAATACAAAAACAACGCAAAGAAAAGTTGAAGGAACAAAACAATCATAATAATTTGACCACCAATACCTCCACTGGTAAGCAAACTCCAGATTGATAATGTTTTTTCTGTCACTTGTTCGTCTGCTACTACTTGACTAGCAACCGCTAAACTATCGGCTTGAAGAAATAAACTCATACTGTATACTTAATTTGTAATTAAAACGTAGATTAAAATTAATTATTGTTATCTAATAAAATGTTCAATAAATAAAAAAGTTAATGCTCCTGCGATAAAACCTGCAAAAGCTAACCAAGTAATTTTTTTAAGATACCAAATGAAGTCAATTTTTTCCATTCCCATGGCTGCAACTCCAGCTGCAGAACCAATAATTAACATACTTCCACCTGTTCCAGCTGAATAAGCAATAAAATGCCAAATTGGGTGATCAATTTCATAAGTATACATTCCCATAGAAGCCGCAACTAAAGGCACATTATCGATAACAGCAGATAAAACCCCTAAAAGTATAACTACTATATCCATGCTTGGAATTGCATTTGAAATACTCTCAGCAGCATAACGTAAAGTCCCTACTTCTTGTCCGTTAATTGACCCAAAAACCAAGCTCTCAAGAGCAGCTACCGCCATTAAAATTCCTAAGAAAAATAAAATACTTGAAATTTCAATTTTGGATAATGCTTTATTAGCAGAATATAAATGCTTTCTCGATTTATCAAAATTATCTTCTGGATGAATGTATTCAGAAACCATCCAAACAACTGCTAAACTAAGCATCATTCCTACATAAGGAGGCAAGTGAGTTAAGGTTTTAAAAATAGGCACAAAAACAATTGCTCCTAATCCTAACCAAAGCATCGTTTTACTACTTAGCAAACGTTCGCGGTCTTCATGGTTTTTTTCATCAACTACAATTTCTCCTTTAAAAATTTTCATTCTTGAAGCTAATGCATAAGGAACTACAAAACAAACAATTGCAGGAACAACAATATATTCTGACAAACCACCTGCGGAAACTTTTTTAGCAATCCACAACATAGTTGTTGTAACATCTCCAATTGGAGACCAAGCTCCTCCTGCATTTGTAGCAATAACAATTAACGAGGCATACCATATACGTTCTTCCCTATTTTGAATTAATTTTCTCAATAATGAAATCAATACTATCGTTGCTGTTAGATTATCAATTACAGCAGACAATATAAAACCTACTATACCCGTAATCCACAATAATCTGATTTTACTTTTGGTCTTAACCATATCTTTTAGCACATCAAAGCCTCTGTGTAAATCGATTAACTCAACAATGGTCATAGCCCCAATTAAGAAAATCAAAATTTCAGCTACCTTACCAATATGATGTAAAAGTAAACCTTCAAAACCATGCTCTTGCTGATGAACATCTCCAGAACTAATATTAAAAATAGCCCCGTGTCCATCAACTACAGAAAACCAACCTTTGTGAAATCCTACAGCTAATAAAGCCCACATTAAGGAAGCCATTAATAATGCCGGAACTGTTTTATCCAATTTTAAAGGATGTTCCAGGGTTATTGACAAATATCCTATTACAAAAAGAAGTATTAATATTGCTTCCATGATTTATTTTTTTTATACCAATTGTTTTAATGCAATTTCAAAAGCAGTTGCGCTGATATTCTTTTTATCTGAATTTAAAGCATGTGCTTTTTCAATTGCATTTTTAATTCTATTTGAAGTGTCAGAGAAAATAGCTTCGTCTGTCATTTGTACTTTTTTCTCCATGAAGTAAGCAAAAACTCTTGCCATTCCGCAATTTGCAATGAAGTCAGGAATTAAACTTACTTTTTTATCCGTTTCTTCCATAATTGGTCCGAAGAAAATTTCTTTATCCGCAAAAGGAACATTCGCACCACTTGAAATCACTTCTAATCCAGATGCAATCATGCTATCAACTTGTTCTTTAGTAACCAATCTTGAAGCTGCACAAGGAGCAAATACTTGAGCTCCCATTGACCAGATCTTCTCGTTGATTTCAGCAAACGGAATCATGTTTTCTGCTACTAATTTATTTCCGTCTTTATTTAAGAATAGTGTTGTAATCTCTTCGAATGAGAATCCGTTTTCGTTGATAACGCCACCATCTCTATCGATAATACCAACAACTTTTGCTCCCATTTGCGCTAAATAAAAAGCCGCTGCTGAACCTACATTTCCAAAACCTTGAACGATTGCTTTCTTACCTTTAACATCACCACCATAAATAGTATAATAATGACGAACTGCTTCTGCAACTCCATATCCAGTAATCATATCTGCTACTGTAAATTTTCTATTTACATCTGGAGAGAAATTTGGATTTTCAATTACTTTAATTACACCTTGGCGTAATTGTCCAATTCTATTGATTTTATCTGCTTCTGTTGGTTTAAAGTGACCATTAAAAACACCTTCTTGTGGATGCCAAACACCACAATCTTCTGTCATAGGAATTACTTCGTGAATTTCATCTACATTCAAATCGCCACCAGTTCCGTAGTAATTTTTTAATAATGGAGAAACTGCTTTATACCATCTTTCTAAAACACCTTTTTTTCTTGGATCGTTTGGGTCAAAATTGATTCCTGATTTAGCACCACCAATAGCTGGTCCTGAAACTGAAAACTTAACTTCCATTGTTTTCGCCAACGAAAGTACTTCATTCATATCTAATCCCTTACGCATACGAGTTCCTCCACCTGCAGCACCACCTCTTAACGAATTGATTACTGTCCATCCTTCTGCATCTGTTTCTGGGTCTTTCCAATTAAATACTATTTCTGGTTCTTTGTTTTCAAATTTCTTTAATAAATCTTTCATTGTGTTGGTTAAATTTTATTCGTTTTACAAATATACATAATCTGTTTAAGGACTAAAGCCTAAACTCTAATTTTTAGTTTTTTATAACATTCAACTAAATACAACACCTGTTGAATGATTTTTACTAGCTCCTGTTACTGAGGATAATACATTAATTTCATCTCGTAATCGTAAAACACCTAAAAATCCAAAAATCAATGCTTCTTTAAATTGAATCGTCTTATCATCAGGAATTATCACCTCAGTTGTAGATAAATAATTACGCAATCTCTCAATTAAAAATCGATTATAAGCGCCTCCTCCAGTTATAAATAATTTTGCATTTGGCTTTGAACAAATCTTCGCAATTTGACTGGCAATATGTTCCACAAATGTGCTAAGTTTGTCTTTTACATCAATTGAAAACGAGTTTATCAAAGGAAAAATATTCGCGTTTACAAATTCCATACCCAATGATTTTGGATAAGGCAAAGCATAAAATTCTAAATCATTTAGTTGTTTCAATAAATCTTGATTGACATTTCCAGATTTTGCTAAATTTCCAGCATCATCATACGGAAAGCCTAATTCATTCGCATAAAAATTTAAAACAGTATTTACGGGCGAAATATCAAACGCAATTCGTTTTTCATTTTCATTAAATGACACATTCGAAAATCCACCTAAATTTAAGCAGTAATCATATTTCGAAAAAAGTAATTCGTCTCCTATCGGTACTAATGGCGCACCTTGACCACCTAATTGCACATCTTGCACTCTAAAATCACAAACAATCGTTTGATTCACCAAGTCTCGAATCATTGGAAGATTTCCAATTTGAAGTGTAAAACCGTTCTGAGGTTGGTGTAAAATTGTGTGACCATGACTACAAACTGCGTCTATTTCGGTAAGATTATGTTTAGAAATAAATTCAGAAATTATAGAAGCTAAGAGTTTTGTATAGGCGACATTCAATTCTTCTAACTCTGATGCGCTAAAATGAATCGCATTTTTCAATATGTTAAGCCATTCTTCCGAATACGAAACAGTTTCGGATTGAAAAATTTCAAACGTCCAACGACCTGAATTATTGAATTTTATGTAAGCCAAATCAACTCCATCTAATGATGTGCCCGACATAACTCCGATAACGTTGTAGTTTTCTTTAAACATGGGTTAAAATTACAAATTGTTATTGAAAATTTGGTAATTAATCTTTACATTTGGT
>JAHRWO010000221.1 GCA_019105125.1 Flavobacterium sp. | reverse complement strand
TACAAAAGTTCTATCAACTAATACTAGTACAAGTTTAACTAATGCTATTGGTAATCCTACAAGAGCAGCTCAAACCACTGGATGGACAGTTCCAGATGCTAATTGGGAAATATCTCTCAATACAACAGGGCACTATAATTTAAGACTTTATTCTAATCAAATTTCTCATGATCGTGGACCAAAAGACTTTAAGGTTCAATATAAAATTGGTAATTCAGGTAGCTGGAATGATGTTTCTGGCGGGACTATTGTTGTTGATGATGAAGAATGGACCAATACGGTATTGCCTTTACCTGCAACTTGTTCTAACCAGGAATTAGTGTTTATTCGTTGGTTGAAAACTTCAAACAATGCGCCTAGAGGTGATAATCAACTTCAAAATAATAGGTTTAGCAGAATCGACAATATCTACGTTCGTTCAGTAAACACACCTACCTTCGTATACAATGGCCAAGTTGTGAGTGGTACTTCATTCAATGTAACAGGTTTATCGCCATTTACTACATATTATTATAGGGTAAGAGCTGTTTATGGTACACCTACTGGTACATCTACTTCTCCAAATAGTAATGTAATAGAAGTAAAAACATATAAAGACATTTCAACTGCCGATTTCCGCAGTCTTGCTAATGGTAACTACAACGTAGCTAACACATGGGAATTTGATTCAGGTATACCTGAGGTAGGTTGGGTGCAAGCCACACAGCCGCCAGGTGCTAATAACAATGTATTAATTCAAGCACCGCATACGGTTACCATGACGGCTAATGCTTCATTTAATTCGGGTAAAACGCTTACGGTAAATGGTACATTAGCTACTGCTAATCATAGTATTACAGGTGCAGGGTCAATTACAGTGCCTTCTGGTGGTGTTGTAGCTTCAGGAAATTTGAGCGCTACAGATGCTTTCGCTGGAAGTTTAGCGGTTACGGGTGCTATTAACTTTCAAACAGGTTCGACTTTTGAGTTAAATGGTACAGCCAAACAGTATTTGGGTGCAAGAACTTTTTCAAATTTAAAAATTAGCAATACATCAGGTGTAAAAGCTTTAGGTAATTTAACGGTTGATGGAGAATTGTCTTTAGCTGCCAATCCTAACGATACAGATGGTTCCCTTGATATGGTTATCAACTATGGTAGCTATGCTACTAACAAATATGGCGATAACACTAATGGAGATTTCCGCAATAGTACCTTACCTTTTAATAATTTAAATTCGTACGTACTTACTATGGGTGCTACCGCTACCACTGTAGGCGTGGGTGATGTAACGGGAAAAATACGTCGTGGGCCCATTGCAGATAACACTACGTATACCTTTGGTAATGCTAATACGCAATTGCGATTTACTTCCGTTTCAGGAAGTGCTCTGCCTAGTCAAATTACAGTTGTTGCTACTCGCGGTAATCACGGAACACACATTGATAATACAGGAGGTGTTTTGATTAATGGGTACACGGCAAATCGTAATACCTTAAAACGTATGTATCAAGTTTTGCGTGTTGGAGGAGACAATACTACTCGTTTTACCTTACGTATGGCGTATCAGGATAGTGAGTTGAATGGCAATAGTATTGAAGATAAGTTGGTAACTTGGGACCACCATATTCCTTACGGAGGAATAACGCCTCACGAACATGGTAAAACAAACTTTGATCCTACCAACAATTGGGTGGAGTTAAGTAATCACTCAGTTGCGTATTTGGCTACAGAAGGAGCTTTAGACTTTACCAAATATTGGATGCTTTCTACCAAAGAAACGGTTAGTGACTATGTTTGGCTTGGAGCGGTAGGAACGCTTATAAATGGTACTAACTGGAACATTCTATCAAATTGGAGTGGAGGGAAAATACCAAGTAATATTTCAGATGTTTTAATACCTAGTGCTAGTACAACCAATAATGATCCAATAATTAACACTTCGAGTGGCTATGGTATTGGAGATTATACCACTTTTACAGCTGGAGAAGTGCGCATGCGTACTCTAGAAATTGCTAGTGGAGGTATTTTAAATGTAGAATCTGGATCAGCATCAAAAATCACTCTTTACGGAGGTCCAAATGCTGCTGGTGGCGGAATTAATTATGGTTCTTGGGATAATAAAGGTACTTTTAATCCAGGAAACAGTAAAGTTATTTTTGATTATGATGCTACGGCTTCCGAGTCTACGATTTCGGGAACTACACAATTTTATGACGTAGAAATCGCTACGGGTAAAAAAGCTACTGTTCAATCAGACACACAAATTTCTATTTCAAATACATTAGTTAATAACGGAACTTTTAATGCGGCGTTATTACCAAATACTATTACTTATAATGGTACTACGGCGCAAACGGTTTTACCTACAACATATTATAATTTAACTATTGCAAACGGAGTAAGTGCTACACTAGGAGGTAATGCCACAACGTTAAACACCTTAACGTTATCGGATAAATTTTTAACTACAGGAAGCTATAAAATGACAATGGGCATTTCGGGTGTGGTAAGTCGCACAACAGGATTTGTGAAAGGTACTTTAGAGAAGCCTTTAACAGCTGCTCCTAGTTTGTTTGAAGTGGGGGACACTTTTTATGCTCCGGTAACGGTTTCTTCTACGGGTTTAACGGGAGAAGTGTTGATGGCAGCTAAACCGACAACAGGTAACGCTTTAGGTAGTGTATTGAATCAAACTGCCAAATCTAATGTTTATTGGAACTTATCTAAATCAGGTACTGGAAGCATTACTGATTACACCGCAAGTTTTGATATTGCAAATGCAACGAATACTGGGACGTTGAGTCGATATAGAATTGCACAAAATTCGGCCTCGAGTTGGAACATATTACCAAATCCTACTATTACAGGAACATTATATACGGCTCCTACGCGTACTACTTTTGGTAATTTTGAGTTGGGAGAAGTAAAGAAAACCATTTGGAGACAAACGGGTTGGGATCCATTTGCCCCTGATGTGTACACAGATGCTGAGATTGATTGGCCTTACACAACGGCTTCAAATAGAGGAGGGTTTTCCTCTAACAGCTTAGTTATTAATAGCGGACAATCGCTTGAAATAACGGATGGTTTTTCTGTAACAGTGGCTAATGAAATTATAAATAATAGTTCGGCTAGTAGTGTAACAGTTGAAAATAATGCTAATTTAATTCAGTTAAACGATGGTATAAATACGGGAGCTATAACAGCAAAACGAAACTCAGCTCCAATGATTCGATTGGATTATACTTTCTGGTCATCCCCAGTTTTAGGACAAAATGTTTATGCTTTTTCTCCGTTAACACTAGTTAACCGTATTTACTTGTTCAGTACCCCTATCAATTATTATACGACAAATGGCTTAAGTTCGTTAACTACTTTTGCACCCGGAGTAGCTTATGTTATTAGAGCCCCTAATAATTATTCTTCATCAACTCCAACTGTATACAATGGTATATTTACGGGTGTTCCAAATAATGGCAATTATACCTTTACTTTGAACACATCAAGTTTAGGATATAATGGGGTAGGGAATCCTTATCCATCCACTATTGACGCGACAAGTTTTGTAAATGATAATAGCAGTGTGATTGACGGAACACTTTATTTCTTCGCTCACACCGGAACAGGAGAAGAAGCAGGTCAATTTGCCTTATGGAATTTATCAGGTGGAACGGCAGCAGCAAGTGCCCCAAATTCTCCAGGTACAACTGTAGCCCCAAATGGAACTATTCAAGTGGGTCAAGGATTTATTGTGAAATCATTACCTACAGGAGGTTCTTTGGTTTTTAAAAATACCCAAAGAATACATGATACTCGAAATCAGTTTTATCGTTCTAATAGTATTCCATCTGTTTCTAATGCTTCAGTAATTGAACGTCATCGCATGTGGTTAAACTTATCAAAAATAGAGAGTTCTGGAGCGGCTCGAATGATGAATCAAATGATGGTGGCATATGTGTCTGGAGCTACTAATGACGTTGATAGAGGTTTTGACGGACTATCATACACTTCTTCGGGTACTTTATTAGCATCACGATTAAATGGAAAAAATTACAGCATTCAAGGTCGTGCTTTACCTTTTACTTCTACCGATGTAGTTCCACTAGTTTTTAAAACTACAACTGTAGGTACTTTTGAAATCAATTTATCAAATGTTGATGGTTTATTTACAAGCGCATCACAACCAGTTTACTTATATGATAAGACATTGGGGCGTTATCATAATCTGAAAACAACGCCTTATCGATTTACATCTGAAGAGGGGACATTTGATTTGCGCTTTGAATTGGTATATCCCAATATGACTTTAGGGATTAATGATTCTGGTCTAACAACTTCAGTCGTTTATGTTTCGAATGATGTCTTACACATTGAATCTCTTACAGAGGCAATTGAAGAAGTTAGAATTTTTGATCTTGCAGGGAGGTTACTTTTAGATAAGTACCAACTAAACACGCTAGCTTTCAGTGCTGACAAACTACCATTTCGTGATGTAGTTTTGTTAGTTCAGTTTAAAACTGTTTCTGGCGCTGTGATAACCCGAAAAGTGAAGTTTTAAAGCCTTAATTTATTAAAAATTATACATTAAAATTTAAAATTTAAATCAGAAAAGGTCTTTACTTTTATAGTAATTCCATCCCAAATCGTTTTCTGATACATGTAACATGAAAGTATATAGTAAGAGTTTGTTTTCTTTGTTTTTTTTATTTTTGATGAGTGCGGAAATTTTTGCTAATGAACCACCAGCACCTCCAGATGATAATGATCCGCTTGATTTACCACTTGATGACTTAGTTTTTTTGTTTGGTGCAACTAGTATTTTGTATGCTTTTTTTGTGCTTAGAGCAGATGAGGAGAAAAGTTGATTTTTTATGTGGAGTAGGATATGAAATATAGGCTCAATTTATTTGAGTCTTTTATTTGTAAGCTAATTATACAGAATTAGTTAAGAATTAAAATAAACAATCTAAAAAATCGTTATTATATATAAATTTCTTTATTTTCGCTTTTTTAATTTTTAATTTTTATGAAAACTATAACAAAATTTTTATTCTCTTTCTTTGTCTTATTGCAAACCTCTCTTTTCTTTGGACAACCCGATCTTAACAAAGTATCAATTGAATCTAGCTTGGGATATCTGGGTGCTATTTCACCTTACAATAAAGGATTCAAATCTAATTTTTCCGGTTTAAACCACTTTGATATTGGTTTACGATATATGTTTACAGAGACATTAGGAGCAAAAGCATCCTACAAGTTTGACCATTTTGTTAATGACCCTGGAGGGGATTTAGGAATCAAATATAATACGTTGTCAATTGGTGCAGTGTACAATATTGGTAAACAGTTTGGATTAACTTATTTGACACGTGATCGATTAGGTTTGTTAGTAAATTTTGATGGGGGAGTTGCTTTTGCTAAGGGTATTGACCAGTATGAATCTGAAAAAATAGGAATAATCGGTTTAGGAATTACACCTATTTATTACATTTCAAAAAGGGTGGCATTATCAGCTTCTTATATTCATAATTTTACGATGAAACAGCATTACGGTTTCGATGGTTTTTTATTAGATCCAACTTTTAAAGATGCTAAAGGTAGTTTTTACAATTTTACCTTTGGTATAGTTTATTATTTAGGTGAAAATAGATACCATTCAGATTGGTATTAACATCTTTTTTAATTACATGTTATTTAAGCAGACACGAATTGGACAGTATGGTATACCATTTGTAATTTATAAGTTTCGAACTATTCCAAAAGGGATGAGTTCTCCAGACGCATGGGGACGTTTTTTACGAAAGACAAAAATTGATGAATTACCTCAATTATACAATATTCTCAAAGGCGAAATGGTATTAGTTGGCCCCCGGCCTGACATTCCAGGATATGCCGATAAACTTGAAGGTATGGATCGTCAAATTTTAAATTTAAAGCCTGGTATTACAGGTTTAGCTTCTTTAAAATATCGTAATGAGGAACAACTGTTGGCACTTCAATCTAATCCGCTCTTATATAATGATATTGTAATTTGGCCTGACAAGGTACGTATTAATCTCTGGTATTGTCATAACAGAACTTTTTTAATGGATTTGAAAATCCTTTTTTATACTATTTTCCCTTGCCATTTTGATGTTGATAATTATGTAGAAAACTATTTTAAGAATGACAAATAAAAAAACGGGCTGATTATGTGATCAGCCCGTTTTTTATAGTTTTAGTACTTTTTTCCAAAATGGTTTTTTGATTTCTTCAACTCCATAACCATATCCATAACCATATCCGTAACCATATCCATATCCTTTTTGAATATTGGTGTCATTAACTAATATAGACATATTAGGTAGTTTTTTCTGAACGTAGAGTTGTTGAGGTAGTGCCAACATGTTTTTCTCTAGGAAATTTGCTCTAGTAATATATACAAATGCATCTGCCTGATTTGCAATTAATAACGTATCCGTTACTAAGCTTACAGGTGCCGTGTCAACAATTACGTAATCAAAATCTTGTTTAACCGCTTCGAAAAGTTCATTAACTTTTTTACCCATAAGTAATTCAGCCGGATTTGGAGGGATAATTCCAGCAGGAAGAACATAGAAATTTTCGTATTTATCAATTTTAACTATATAATCTTTGTAGGATTTATTAGTTTTATCAGATAAGAAGTTTGTTACACCACTATCAGGAACAGTTAGGTATTCGTCAATTTTTGGATTTCTGATATCCATACCAATTAAAAGCACCTTTTTTTCTGATAGTGCCATTGTTGCTGCAAGGTTTACAGAAATAAAAGTTTTACCTTCTTTTGGGAAAGTTGAAGTTACAAATACTAATTTAGCTCTGTCATTAGGCACATCATTCAGCAAGAAATTTAAGTTTGTTCTAATGATTCTTAATGCTTCTGCAGTATTTGTTCTACTGTTGGCTTCGACTAATAAAGCTTCGTCTTCTCCTGCTCTTGGCACATCTCCTACAATTGGTATAGTAGTGTTTTTTTCAATGTCTAATCTAGATTTAATTTTAGTATCCATTAATTGTAATACATAAATTACACCAGCTGGCAAGATTAATCCTAACAATAAAGCAGCCAAATATATAATTTGTTTTTTTGGTGAAATAGGAGTTACATTTGCTAAAGCGTGATCTATTACTTTTGCATTTGGTTCTGTTGCCGCTAGGCTTATTTCAGTTTCTTCTCTTTTTTCAAGTAAATAGGAATAAATTGCATCTTTGATGTTTTGTTTCCTGAAGATTTCTTTAAATAGTTTTTCCTGTGTTGGTACCTTAGCCATTTTACCGTTAAGTAAACTTCTTTGTGCGTCCAAATCCTTTTTTACAATATTGTAATTCACTAATGATTGATTTAGACTCGCTTCAATGTTTTCTTTTAAAGCGTTAATTTTTTGTTCTAATTGAAGTATAACAGTGTTTTTTGGTCCAGCACTTTTTAATTGTCTAGTTCTTAATAATACCAATTGATTATATTCTTCTATTAATGGAGATGCATTCTCTTCTGTAGATAATATGTTTGCTGGTAGTAAAACATCAACATTTGCTTGTCTAACATATTGTTGAAGCGTTTTTATTATGTTTATTTTAGTTTCGTTCTCAATGGAAGATTTTTCAAATGAACTCGCATTTTCTCTGAATATGGTAGCTTCAGTCTCAATATCAATTAAATTGTTTTCCTTTTTGAAAGTTTCTACTTCATTTTCAACATCATCTAATTCTTTTGCAAGAAGGTTAAGTCGGTCTTCGATAAATTTTGATGTTTTTTGGGCAACATAACGTTTGTCTTCGATTGCGTCATTGTTATAATTTTCTACTAATTTATCTAGAATGTCTTCTGCTTTTTCTGGAACTTCGTCAGAAAGTGTTAGTTCTATAACACTTGTGTTTTTTCCTAAATTAGTAATACTTAAATTTCCTCTATATTTACCAATAATACTTTTAATAGGTTGAAAACGTACTATATACTCATAATTAGCATTGAATTTCTTTAACATTTTTTTTGTTACAATAATTTTACCAAATGGTAATACTATGGTTTCTAAATAAGAAAATTCTCCTATTAAGTTATTGTTTGCATCAAACAACTTAAATTTATTGTTATTTATTCCCTGAATGAGTAAACTTCCTGATTCTTTTTTTTGACTTGTAATCCATGTAATATCTATAGGTACATTTTTATATGCATCACCTAATTTAATTTTTCCATTACTATAAAAAGAAACGGTAAGTCCTAAGTCACTGATGGTTTTTTCCATCAACGATCTTGAACGTAGCACTTCAATTTCGTTTTCAACATTATTTTTTACACCAGACATTTTAGTCATTTCAGAAAAGACTGCTAGTTCAGACGCCATTCCTCCTCTACGATCGTCTTTAACTTGAATTGTAGTGGCAGCTCGATAAATAGGTGTAGAATATCTCAAGTAAACATAGGCGATAGTTAAACCCACTATTAAAGAAATTACAAATGATTTCCAATGAATTAGATAAGGCCACAATATTGCTTTAATATTGATGTTTTCTGTTTGGTTAGGATTTATATTGTTTTGAGGCTCCATTTTTTTATCTAATAGTTAGCGAAATAATTCCAATTAATAATGATAGAGCTGTAAGACCTACAGTCAAATTTGGACCAACACCTGAACTGTTTATTTTCGTTTTGTTAGGTTCAACGTATATAACATCATTTTGTACTAAATAGTAATAGGGTGATTGTATAAGATTTGGATCTCTTAAATCTAATCTTTGAGTAATACTTTGACCATCCTGTTCTCTAATTAGTAGAATATTATCCCTTTTACCTTGAATTCCTAAATCACCAACCATTCCTAACGCTTCTAGAATTGTAATCCTTTCACTACTTACATTGATAGTGCCTGGTCGCATTACTTCTCCTAAAACTGTGATTTTGAAATTTTGAATTCTGATATCTACACGCGCATCTGCAATATGTTCTCTTAAGATAGATTGAATCTTATTTTGCGCTTCAATTCTTGTTAAGCCAGCAACAGA
>JAHRWO010000273.1 GCA_019105125.1 Flavobacterium sp. | reverse complement strand
AACAGGTATTTCTACATTATTAATCCACACACTTTTCTGATTGAATTTTTCAATTTTATTCTTATTTACAATGAAAGCCCGGTGCACTTGAATAAAAGTTGTATCGGAAAGTTCGTCTATAATTTGTCTTAAAGTAGAGCGCGATTTGTATGTTTTATTATCTGTATGAAACATTAGATAGTTTCCTATCGATTCAATATAATTGATGTTGTCAATAGGTCACTTAAAGCTATTCTATAAAAGTTTATTACTTGTGGCTATTCTTATTATGTTGCAAGTTAAGTTTAGTCATTTAAATATTGAAAATTTATGTTATGGAATTCAGTTTTTAGGAACAGATAGTTGGGAAAGGAATTCTAAAAATAAGATTTGATTTTGTTTTATTCATAAGAATAGGGGTCTCTAGCAGTATTTAAAGTGTATTTTTATTTGTTTTATTATCAAAATGGCAACTATATTTTTTTATTAGTATCGTTATGGACTTATTTTCTTCAAAACAAATAATGTATTTATTTTATATAAAAATTACACTTTATGTAATTTTAAACCTTTTAAATTGTGATATATAAAAAAATAAATTGAAATTTTTGATAAATTATTTTTTCTATATTTTGCAAAATTAGTATATTTATGCAAAAATTATATATATGGAGATTTTATCCTGTCCCAAATGCCAAAGCAATACTATTGTTAAAAGTGGAATTATTAAAGACAGACAGCGTTATTTATGCAAATCTTGTAACTATTATTTCACGGTTAACAAATTAGGTAAAAAAATTGATGATTATTACGTAACAAAAGCTTTACAACTGTATTTAGAAGGCTTAAGTTTTAGAGAAATTGAGCGTATTATTGGGGTATCGCATGTTTCAATTAGTAATTGGGTAAAAGAATTCAAAATTAAAAAACCACCCCATCCTAATTATCATCCAACGTATAAGATTTTCAAGCACAACGAATTAGTTGATTTTCTTCAAAATAAAGAACAATTATCGGGTGCTGGCATGATTATTACTGAACTAGGTGATAAGTTTATGCTTATAAAATGGGAACGTTTTAAAGATTAACTATACTTTTTAACAAAAATATAGATTGTAATTTTTTTCGTTAACATAATTTTAGAATTTGGCACTGCAGAAATGCCCAACTAACCAAATTTTAATTATGAAAAAATTACTAACTATTTCAGGATTATTTTTATCTCTGCTAGTATCTGCTCAGGGTTCGCCTGATTATGGAGGAGGTTTAAAATTCAATTTAAATCCAGAAGGAACCAAATACATGCGCTTTATTGCATGGAATCAAGTTTGGCTTCGTTCAACAGAGTTAAATCCGGGTTCGATGATTGGAGACGAATCCGTTTCTAGTCATGAAGATGCAGGCTTACGTCGTTTGCGATTATTAGCTTATGCACAAATTTCTCCTCGTTATATGATTTTGACTCATATAGGAATTAACAATCAAACTTTTATTAATGGTGGTGCTTCAGGTTCGGCTGGAACTGGTGGCTATGGAGCTGGAAAAAAACCAGGTTTATTCTTTCATGACGCTTGGAATGAATATGCTGTAGTTTTGCCTCAAGAAACAAAACCTTTTAGTTTATCTGTTGGAGCAGGATTGCATTATTACATGGGATTATCTCGTATGACAATGTCTTCGACCTTGAATTATTTAACCGTTGATGCTCCAATTTTCAATTGGCCTTTAATTGAGAATTCGGATCAGTTTGCCAGACAAATTGGAGTTTTCGCCAAAGGAAAATATAATAAATTCGAATATCGTTTTAGTATCAATAAACCTTTTTCTACAAATCAAACACCAACAAACGTAACCGATGCAAGTATTGCAAGAGCTGTAGATAATAATAATGTCACTCAATGGTCAAAAGCAGGTTATGTGGAATATCAATTCTTTGATAAAGAAGCTAATTTTTTGCCTTACAAAGTGGGAACTTATTTAGGAACTAAAAAAATGTTCAATATTGGAGCTGGTTTTTATAATGCACCAAAAGCAACTCAAACCTCAGTAAACGGAGTAATTGAAGAACATCCAATTAATTTATTTGCAGGAGATGTTTTCTTAGATATGCCTATTGGAGCTAAAGAGAAAAAAATGGCAATCACAGCTTACAGTGTTTTCTATAATTATGATTTTGGACCAAATTATTTAAGAAATCTTGGAATCATGAATGAAAGCATTGCAGATCCATCATTTTCAGGTTCACCAGCAGTAGCAGGAGCAGGAAATCTTCAAGCAATGATTGGTACAGGAAATATTTGGTACACACAAGCTGGTGTTTTATTACCAACAAAAAGTGAAAAGCCAAAAGTAAGAGTTCAACCTTTTGGAGCCTATACTTACAAAAACTTCGATGCTTTAGACAAAGCAAGTAGCCAATTTGATTTAGGTGCTAACTTTTTCTTAGATGGTCATCATGCTAAAATTACTACACAATATTCAACACGACCTGTTTATACAGCTGTTGATAAAATTGACAAGTATAAAGGAGAATTCATCATACAATTACAAATCTATTTATAACAACTAATAAAACTATTCATTATGAGTGATCAAAAACACGCTACGGCATATTGGAAGGAAAATTTAAAATACCTTCTAATTTTATTAAGCATTTGGTTTCTATGTTCGTATGGAGCAGGAATTCTATTTGTAGAACAATTAAACGCAATCAAGCTAGGTGGATTTCCATTAGGATTTTGGTTTGCCCAACAAGGATCAATGTATGTTTTCGTAATCCTAATTTTTGTCTATGTTCGTTTGATGAACAAATTAGATAAAAAATACGGTTTTGATAACGATTAATTTAACTTTAAACTATTAAAATCATGGATGTAAAAATTTGGACCTATATTATCGTAGGAATTACGTTTGCTATATATATTGGAATTGCAATTTGGACTAGAGCAGGTTCTACTAAAGAGTTTTATGTTGCTGGTGGAGGCGTTTCACCAATGGCAAACGGAATGGCAACAGCTGCCGATTGGATGTCTGCCGCATCATTTATTTCAATGGCAGGAATCATTTCTTTTGCTGGTTACGATGGAGCAGTTTACTTAATGGGTTGGACCGGAGGATATGTACTTCTCGCATTACTATTAGCGCCTTATTTGAGAAAGTTTGGAAAATTCACGGTGCCTGATTTCATTGGAGATCGCTATTATTCAAAAACTGCACGTTCGGTAGCTGTTTTCTGTGCTTTGATTGTATCTTTTACTTATGTAGCGGGTCAAATGCGTGGA
>JAHRWO010000131.1 GCA_019105125.1 Flavobacterium sp. | reverse complement strand
TACAAACAAAAATTGGTTACCACTGATGGTATCAATCAATTATTGGATGTATTTACTGAAATTGAGCAAGTTTATGCGGATTATGTTTTTGAGGGATAATTTAAATGTAAGTAAACAAAAATGAAAAATATCATTGATTATCTTACAATTAAATCTACAATTAATGAGTTAGCAAAAACTGAAAATATTGCTTTAGTAGATAAATTACTCGACATTTTGAATAACAACAAAATTGCTAAACCTGAAAAGCACAATAGAGAGGAAGACATAGAAACCAATCATTACAATATAGATTTATCAAAAAATCAATTAAACGATATAATTGATTTACTAATAGACTTAGAAGTTGAAAGTCTAACAATAGATGGAAAATCTACTCCACAAACAAGTCATTTCGCGTCTTTAGTTGATAAATGGTCATCTATAAAAGTTTAACATTATGTGATTTCTCCTTACGTCGAAATGACAAAAAAGAATATCATTATCCATGATACACCCTAGAAAACACAATCTTCCCGTCTTTAATTTCTAAAACTTCGGCTACTAACATATCGGCTTCACCTACTACTTGACGTGTGTATTCCATGAAAACTCGGTCGGTGTTGGCGGTTAACGAAGTTACTTTGTAATGTAACGTTGGTAATCTATCAAAAGCGTCTTGCCACCAAACGCGCATAGCTTCTTTTCCGATTATTAAACCATTGGTTTCGGGTTGACGAATTTTTAATTTCGGACTGAAATGTTGGGCTTCGTCATCGTATAATTCCAATAATTTTTCTAAGTTTTTTGTATTGAAAGCATCGAACCATCGAATGGCGATTTGTTGTAGTTGATTTGGCATAAAGTCTAAATTTAAAAGCAAAGAGCGCAAATTTTTCGTAAAGTTCGTAAAGATTACTTAATAAAAAAGGCACAAAGAAAAAATCGATGTGCCTATGTGTTTCAAAAAATACGTTTAAGCATTTTTAAGGTTGATGATTTCTTGTTCCGTTAAGAATCTCCAATCACCTCTTGGTAAATTTTTCTTAGTTAAACCTGCGAATGTTACGCGGTCTACCTTTAAAACATCGTATTTTAAATGTTCAAAAATTCTACGAACGATTTTTACATTCGAAGTTTTCATTTTTAAACCGATTTCACTTTTTGGCTGATCTTCGATGTAAGTGATTTCTTCCACATAAACTCTGTGGTCATCAATCGTTAATCCTTTTTGTATGCGCTCTAAATCTTCAAATTTCAAATTCTTATCTAAAGTAACTTGATATACTTTCGATGAGCGTTGGTTTGGAGCAGTGAATTTTTGGATAATTTCAGTATCATTGGTAAACAACAACAAACCGGTTGTGGTTTTGTCCATTCTTCCCACAGGTTGTAATTTGGCCTTAGTTGCATTTCGAACTAAATCCAAAACATTAGCTGAGCCTTGCGAATCGTCTCCTGCTGTAGAGAAGTTTTTTGGCTTATTCAATAAGATATATTCTTTCTTTTCTGGCGTAATATTTACACCGTCAAACTGAACTGAGTCGGTTAATTTTACTTTGTAACCCATTTCGGTAATTACTTCACCGTTTACTTTTACATTTCCACTTTGAATGTAAATATCCGCATCTCTACGGCTACACATTCCCGAATTAGAAATATAACGATTTAGACGAATTTCATCTGGATTAGATGGTTTTTTTGGAGATTTTGGAGCTTTAGGCGCTTCTTTAGCAGCTTCTGGTTTGGTTTTAAACTTTGAAGGCGCTTTACGAATTGGCGCATTTCCTCTTGAATTACTATCTTTTTTGTAACCTCCTTGTCTTCCTGAACCTGGACGACTTTTATCGCTATCTTGGTGACGTGACATATTATAAACAATTTTTGCAAAGATATAACTAATATATGGAAATCAATTTTTTGCCATGAATTAAAACCGATGGTTCGATTAAAACAATGCAAAAGACACCTGAAACAATGATAAATTTCAATAGAAAATGAAGTTTTAGGTACTCCGGCTTTGAAGCTGATTTCCATAGAAGCAAAAGAAAAAACAGCAGAGCCATCAAACTCAGATAAAAGTAAATATCCATGTAACCTACATCATACACTTCAATTAAAAAATAAACTGGAATTAGAGTAGAAATCGTTAAAACTGAAATAATAGACTTCGCCATTTTTTCTCCAAAAACCACTGGAATAGTCTTGTAATCGGCTACCAAATCCCCTTCAATATTTTCTAAATCTTTAATTAATTCCCGAATTAAAATCAATGAAAATAAAAACGTAGCATGAGCAAAAATTACTTCGTAAAAGTTTTTATAATACATCAAAATTCCAAAGAAAGGCAAAACAGCCAAAACAGCGGCCGTGATGTTTCCAATTAAGAACATTTTTTTCAATTTGTGCGAATAAAACCAAATTAGAAAAATATAAGTCGAAAAGAATAAAACCGCACGCCAAGATATGAAAAACATCAACAAAGCGACAATGAAATTAATTCCGAAGTACACTTTCAACTTGGTTTCCTGACTCACCAAACGGTCAATCATTGCTTTTTTAGGACGATTGATTAAGTCCTTTTTCGCATCGTAAAAATTATTGATGATATAACCTGAAGCAATCGTTAATGTAGAAGCAACAACAATCAAAAACAAACGCCAATCGAGAATAATATCTAAAGCGCGTTTTTCGGGAGCCAAAATAAATATCGCAGAAAGATATTGCGCTAACGCTATAACCCAAATATTATAACCTCTAATCACAGAAAAGAAACTAAGGATTTTTTTTAAAAATAATTTGGATTTGCGAGTGAGCATGAGTTTTTGTTTAAAGTTTAAAGTTTAAAGTTCCCTTCAAACGAAAAACATTAAAAATTATAAACTACTTCTAGTTTATAGTCTTTCAAAGATTCTTTTGCTTTGTCTAAATCTTGGGTAAATCCTAAAATATAACCACCACCGCCAGAACCACATAGTTTTAAGTAGTAATCGTTGGTATCGATACCTTTTTGCCACACTTGGTGAAATTGCTCTGGAATCATCGGTTTGAAGTTATTCAAGACAACTTTTGATAATTGTTTGGTGTTTTCTAATAACGATTTTACATCGCCGTGCAAGAAATTTTCCACACAAGCATCGGTATATTTAATGAATTGTGATTTTAACATTGTACGGAAGCCGTTATCTTTTAAGTTTTCCATAAAAATCGAAACCATTGGAGCAGTTTCACCCACAATTCCTGAATCGATTAAGAAAACCGCACCTTTTCCTTGTGTACTTTGTGTTGGAATTCCAGTTGCTTCAATATTATCTTTCGAATTGATTAAAATTGGAATACTCAAATAACTATTCAACGGATCTAAACCTGAACTTTTTCCGTGGAAAAACGATTCCATTT
>JAHRWO010000119.1 GCA_019105125.1 Flavobacterium sp. | reverse complement strand
TCATTACTTGATTTTTCAAGATATCATCAAACGTTTCGCGCTCTCGGATTAAATGACCTTTTCCGTCTTTCCATAGCACTTCGGCTGGTTTTAGTCGTGAGTTGTAGTTAGATGCCATTGAAAAGCAATATGCTCCGGCGTTTCTAAAGCATAATATATCACCTTCGTGAATTTCAGTAATTCTTCGGTTGCTAGCAAAAGTGTCAGTTTCACATATGTAACCTACTACCGAGTAGTAACGTTCTTTTCCTTTAGGATTAGAAATATTTTCAATATGATGTTGCGCGCCATATAACATCGGACGAATTAAATGATTAAATCCTGAGTCAATTCCTGCAAAAACAGTTGAAGTTGTTTGTTTTACCACATTTACTTTCGCTAAGAAATAACCAGCTTCACTAACCAAGAATTTTCCTGGTTCAAAAGCTAGTGTTAATGGGCGGCCGTATTCTTTTTCGAAAGTTAAAAAGCGTTTCGTTAATTTTCTTCCAAATTCTTCTACATTCGTTTCAATATCACCTTTTTTATATGGTACTTTAAATCCGCTTCCAAAATCGATAAAATCTAATTCGGGGAAATTTTTAGCAGTTTCAAATAATATTTCGGCAGCATATAAGAACACCTCCACATCTAAAATATCCGAACCCGTATGCATGTGGATTCCGTTGATGTGCATTTTTGTGTTTTCAATAATTCTCAAAATATGAGGCAATTGATGTATTGAAATTCCAAATTTACTATCAATATGTCCCACCGAAATATTCGCGTTTCCACCCGCCATCACATGGGGATTAATTCGAATACAAACCGGAATATTCGGATGTTTTGTACCAAATTGCTCTAAAATAGATAAATTATCAATGTTGATTTGAACACCTAAAGCCGCCACTTCTTCAATTTCTTCCATCGAGACACCGTTTGGAGTGTAAATGATATCTTTTGGATCAACACCAGCATGTAATCCCAATTGTACTTCTTGTAAAGAAACCGTATCTAATCCAGAGCCTAAACTTTTTAAGTATTTCAAAACAGAAACATTCGATAAAGCTTTAACAGCATAGTGTACCTTAAAACGTTCTACTTTGCTAAATGCATTATGTAATCGGTTGTATTGAAAGGCAATTTTTTCCGCATCATAAACGTATAATGGACTTCCAAATTCTGTTGCTAATTGTTGTAATACTTCTGGTTTCATTTTTTATTTAATTTGATGCAAAAGTAAATCAATATTTAAAAGTTACAATTTTTAAAACAATTATTAACAAAATGTAACAAAATGTTTTATTTGTAACATTCGTATTTTTTTAAAGTTGCAGTTTTAATACGAATATGTATATCAAATTCCCAAATTAAACGAAAAAAAGTTAGTCCATTAAAAATTACTTTGCTATTTTTGTGGCACTTTTTTAAACAAGATAAACGCATAACAATTATGAACATACACGAATATGAGGGTAAAGAAATCCTAGCTAGTTATGGAGTACGTGTTCAACGTGGTATTGTAGCTAACAATCCAGTTGAGGCGGTAGCTGCAGCAAAACAATTAACTGCTGAAACAGGTACAAGTTGGTACGTAGTAAAAGCACAAATCCATGCTGGAGGTAGAGGAAAAGGCGGAGGAGTTAAGTTAGCTAAAAACTTAGATCAAGTAACTGAAATTTCTGAGCAAATCATCGGAATGCAGTTGATTACACCACAAACTCCACCAGAAGGGAAAACAGTTCACAAAGTATTAATTGCTGAAGATGTTTATTATCCTGGTGAAAGCGAAACTTCTGAATTCTATGTTTCGGTTTTATTAAACAGAGCTACTGGTCGTAACATGATTATGTATTCTACTGAAGGTGGAATGGATATCGAAGAAGTTGCTGAGCACACACCACACTTAATTTTTACTGAAGAAATTGATCCTGCTTACGGATTACAAGGTTTCCAAGCTAGAAAAATTGCTTTTAATTTAGGTTTATCTGGAGAAGCTTTCAAAGAAATGGTGAAATTTATCGATGCTTTATACAAAGCGTATATCGGTTCTGATTCATCTATGTTTGAAATCAACCCAGTATTAAAAACATCTGACAACAAAATATTAGCAGTTGATGCTAAAGTAAATATCGACGATAACGCTTTATTCAGACAGCCTAAGTATGCTGAAATGAGAGACGTTAGAGAAGAAAATCCAATCGAAGTGGAAGCTAAAGAAGTAGGATTAAACTACGTTGACTTAGATGGAACTGTTGGTTGTATGGTAAACGGAGCTGGTTTAGCAATGGCTACTATGGATTTAATTAAGTATGCAGGTTTTGAACCAGCTAACTTCTTAGACGTAGGTGGTACTGCTGATGCAAAACGTGTTGAAACAGCTTTCCGTATCATTTTAAAAGATCCAAACGTAAAAGCTATTTTGATTAACATTTTTGGTGGAATTGTTCGTTGTGACCGTGTTGCTCAAGGTGTTGTAGATGCTTACAAAAACATGGGTGACGCTATTAAAGTGCCAATCATCGTTCGTTTACAAGGAACAAATGCAGAAATTGCTAAAGAATTAATCGATAATTCAGGTATGCCAATTTTATCTGCAGTACAATTCCAAGAAGCAGCTGATCAAGTAAAAGCAGCTTTATCTTAATCGAATTTTATATTCAATCATAAAGAAACTCTCAGATTTATCTGGGAGTTTTTTGTTTTTTACGACCTCAATATTTTTTAAACTTCAAAGGATTTCTTACATTAGCAATTCAATTTACAAACCATGATTTCAGAAGCGCAATTTCAAAAAGAATTAGAATTAATCATTAGTAATGCTATCCGTGAAGATGTTGGAGACGGCGACCATAGTTCGTTAGCTTGTATTCCAGCTTCAGCTCAAGGAAAAGCGAAGTTATTAGTTAAAGATGAAGGGATTATTGCTGGTGTAGAATTCGCTAAAATGATTTTTCATTATGTGGATAAAGACATGAAAGTGGAAACCTTTATCAATGATGGTGAAAGAGTGAAACATGGCGATGTTGTTTTTCATGTTTCAGGAAGTTCGCAATCGATTTTAAAAGCAGAAC
>JAHRWO010000108.1 GCA_019105125.1 Flavobacterium sp. | reverse complement strand
AACAAACAGGCTCGTTCTATACACCTCGTGAGATTGTTAACTATATGGTTGACGAAAGCTTGATTGCTTACTTAAAAAATGCAGTTACCGATTGGGAAATGGACGAGAAACAGGTTGACGAAAGGTTGCACCAACTGGCTTCGTTCGATGCAAAAAACCCATTCGTTGAAAATCAAAAACTTACCCGAGATATTGTTTCAGCCCTCGACCGTTGTAAAATACTCGACCCTGCTTGCGGTTCGGGTGCTTTCCCAATGGGTGTGCTTCAAAAAATGGTGCACATGCTACAAAAGCTCGACCCTGAGAACCTAATTTGGAAAGAGGTGCAAATACAAAAAGTACAGGAAGAAACCAGCGAAGTATTTAAAACCATTGACGACAAAGCTGAGCGGGAAGAAAAACTGAAAGAGATAAACAATGCTTTTGACCAACGGGTAAACGACCCTGATTATGCCCGTAAACTCTACCTGATTGAGAATTGCATTTATGGCGTGGATATACAACCCATTGCAACGCAAATTTCAAAACTACGTTTCTTTATTTCGTTGGTGGTTGACCAAAAAAGCAATGCTAAGTCTGATGAAAACTTTGGGATACGCCCATTACCAAACCTTGAAACAAAATTTGTAACTGCCAATACATTGATTGGCATAAACAAAGAAGCGAACCTGTTTACCACCGATACAGTAAAAAACCTTGAAAAACAACTGAAACATATTCGCCATAAACTTTTTAGTGCCCGTACAAAAGATACAAAACTGAAATACAGGCAAAAAGACGAAGAACTCCGAAAAACCATTGCCGAAGAATTGAAAAAACAAGGACTGCCTGTTGATTCCGCCGAAAAATTAGCAAAATGGGATCCTTATGACCAAAACGCATCTTCACCGTTTTTTGACCCAGAATGGATGTTCGATATTACAAATGGCTTTGATGTTGTGATAGGAAATCCGCCGTATTTAATTATTCCCAAAGAAGAATTGCAAAAAAAATATAGTAGCTATAATTATCAAGAAGGAAAACCAGATTTATACAGGCTTTTCATTGAACGAGTTGGTACTCTCATATTTCAAAAAGGAGCTTTTAGTTTTATTACACCAAATACATTTCTAACAATTCCGAATGCCAAAAAATTAAGAAAAAGCATCCTTGATAATTATGATATAAAACTTTTATTGAATTTTGATGAAACAGTTTTTGAATCTGCTTCAGTAAATAGTTTAGTCTATCTTTTTTATAAGGGTACGAATGAAAAAAAAGCACTTGTTAAGATTATAGAGAATTCAGTTGAATTAAATTCATATCAAGATACACATATTGATGTAAACGATTGGTACAAGAATGAGAAATATGAATTTAACATTTTCAAGGGTGAAGACAACAATGTCATTTTAAATTTAATTGATGCAGAAAGTAAATCTTTGCAAGAACTTGGATTTAAGGTTTCTCTTGGAGCCCAGCAGTATCACAATACGTTGCATAATACTGAACAGATAAGAACGAAATTTTTGCACTCAAAAACTAAGAAATCAGAAAATTTTATTGTAGAACTTGGTGGTAAAAATATTGATTTATTTAAAGTCAAAATACCCCAAGAACCCACTTATGTGGATTTTTCGGCAGAATTTTACACAAAACCAAACATTGCTTTTTTTTCGGACCCAAGAATAATTTTGAGAGAAATACCAAGTAAAACACTTATTTCTGCTTACACAAAAGAAAAATTTATTGTTAACAAATCTTGTTATTCAATAATTGGTAAGAATACTTTGTTAAAAAGTCTTCAATTTGTAATTAGTTCAGAATTAATTTCATTTTGGTTAAAGAATAATGGGGATAAATCAAAACAACGATTGTTTCCAAGAATTACAAAAGGTGCTATAAACAAATTACCTATTAAATTATTCATCAAAAATAATTTAATAAATAATTTGCATGATATTATTTGTTATGCTGAGAACAAAAATCTCTTAGATAATTTTTATAAAGTTCAAAATGCTTTAGTATTCGAATTGTACTTCCCCGACCATATGAAAGAACGAGAAATAGATGTACTACCATTAGTAGAGCGGGATATAGAAAAAGTGATACAAGGCAAGGAGTTTGAAAAACTAAACGATACTGAGAAAGAACAAGTAATTGAGCTCTTGCACCAAACTTGGAGCCATCCCGACAGCGAGGTTCGCAACCGCATTAAATTGTTTGCCGTTCGCAGCCCCGAGATTCTTAAACCTATTTTGGAGAGTTAAGCCATGAAAAGAATTAAAGAAATACAGGTTAAGAATTTCAAGGCGTTTCAGGACGAACAGCCTTTCAAAATAAATGGCAAAAATGTATTGGTGTATGGGAACAATGGTTCGGGTAAATCCTCGTTGTTTTGGGCTTTATATACTCTTTTGCAAAGTAGTACAAAAGACGATGCAGGTGTTCAGAAATATTTCAAGAAATATGTAGATTCCGATAATTCCACACACCAAACCCTTAAAAATGTATTTGTTGACGAAAATGAAGATTCATATATAAAACTTACGGCAATTGATACCGTAACAGGCAGGGAAGATATTTATACCATTTCTCACGATACCATCAATACCAACAATGATGATGATACTTTAATACAAGAATTAAACCTTGCAAGCGATTTTATCAACTATAAATTATTACACAATTTTTATCGTGCTTCGCATAAGCAGGAAGTAAATTTGTGGCCTGTTTTCGAGCATGATATTTTCCCGTTCTTAACCGAGGGAACTAAAAACTGGTTAGAGGATATAATCAAAAGCAAAACACGGGATGTTCCCCGTACACCCAAAGGTGCAGTTGCAAGTAGAGAAAGAAAAGCTCGTTACGAACAAGAAATTAGAGACCTTAACGATAAAATTCAGAATTTACTAACTGACATACAGAATAATGCAAACTCTTTCATTAAAGACCATTTTTTTAATGGGAAAGATGTAATTCGTGTTTCCTTAGATTTTCTCAAGAAATTTAAATTCGATAATATTCGTCATAATTTATGGGGCGATAATCGAGAAGGTTATCGACATGACCAATTACACTTAAAACTTACAGTTGAAGTATTTGATGAAACTTGTACATCAAACTGGAGAAAAATTGAGCGTGTTCAATCATTCCTGAACGAAGCACATTTAACCCGAATTGCAATCGGTATCAGGGTTGGTGCATTACGTACAAGACCGCTGGCAAGTGCAAGGTTTAAAATCCTTGTATTGGACGATATGCTTATTAGTCTTGACCTATCAAATAGAATGGATGTTGTAAGGATAATCCTGAATAAAGAAAGCAAGTCCGATTTGAGTTTTTTTGATGACTTCCAGAAAATAATTCTTACCCACGACAAAGGATTTTTTAATCTTATCAGACGAAACACAGACGAAGAGCAATGGGTTTACTACAATTTCACTAAAGACGAGAGTGATAATTCTGCCCCAAAAATCAAAGAAGATTTAACGCCACTTCAAAAAGCGGTAAAGAATTTTGAGGAAAACGAGTTCGAAAACTGCGGAAATGAATTACGAAAAGAAGCAGAGGCGGTCTTAACAGCTTTTCTTGACCCAACCATGAAGAACTTAAACAAAGATTTTGAAAGTTTAAGCGATAAATTGGAAAAAGCATTTAATATAGTTTCAGGTCAACGACTTCAAAAATTCAAACAGGTATTCCTTTCTGATTTTGAAATAAATAAACTCAGAAAAATAAAGACCGATTATCATTCTGATTCCACTATTGACCAAGCCGAAAAGGACAAATTAGACAGGATGAAAACCAAACTGTTCGATTTTCTGATTGAGTTTAACGAAAAAGGTAATCGAAAAGAACTGTTAATCAAGGATACAAAAGAAATTCTGGACAGAGTAATGAATGCGGCTTCTCATCATGGAGAAAACCCACTATACAGTCATGAATTGAAAGATGCGATTGAAAAGATTAAGAACTTAAAAGACTATTTGAATGAGTAAGCCCACCCTTCACATCCATACACATTGGCAAGTCGCACAAAGCCACCCTGCAATCCAAAACTTGCCAAAGAGTATGGCTGCCCCAACGCACGGCAGACAAGAAAGTGCAGCAAATTTAAAAGACGATAACACGGACGGAAATGAACGCCAGTGCACAACACGCGGTATAAAACATTGGGGTTTAAGTGGTTATGCAAACAATCTACCCCGCATCAAGTTCGGTGTAACTGGACAGGTAAGTAGCCCGCAATCCCCAACGATTTCATACCGCCAACCGTTATAGCCAATAATAAAAAGACCAAAAATGCTATCAGAAAAGGAATTTATCTCTTTGATTGAAGGACAAGAATCATCCATTCTTGATTTTAAGCAAAAAATGTATGATTTCTCTGACAAAGACAAAGCGACATCTGATTTTGTAAAGGATGTAATTTGCATGTCAAATACAATCAGACAAAGTAATTCTTATATAATAATTGGCATAGAGGAAAAAAAGAATGGCGAAAAAATAATTCATGGATTAGATGATGACATTGATGATGCGATTTTACAAGACAAGGTAAAAAACAAAGTTTTCCCGAGACCTATTTTTTCATTCTATAAACTTAATTATAAGAATACTAAATTTGGAATAATAGAATTTCCAATAACAAAATACTCTACTCCATTAACTCCAACAGTGAAATTAAGAGGACTTGAAATTGGCAAAGTTTATTATCGACAAGGCACTTCTAATACAGAAGCATTAGTGTAAAATTCGGTCAAAGTGATCACCCTGTGCCAATTCAAATTGACCATGTGTTGCTGATTTAAATTGACCACCTTTTTTACCATCTAAAAACTACCTTTTTTTCATATCGTAATTCATCCTCAAAATTGCAAAAATTA
>JAHRWO010000042.1 GCA_019105125.1 Flavobacterium sp. | reverse complement strand
AGAAGAAAATTATAAAAAATGGACTTCCGCTTATTGCGAAGGTTCGTATGCCAAATCTTCTTGGAAACAAGGCGAACGCATTCATTTTTTAGATCCAAATGGAAATGGCATGTACAGTGAAATTTCCACTTTAATTATGAATGAAAAAATGTTTTTTACTCATATTGGCAACATTAAAGATTTTGAAGAACAACCTCTTGATGAAGCCACAAAATCTTGGACAGGAGCTCAAGAAAACTATAGCGTGATTTCAAATGGAACAACTTCTAAAGTCATAGTAACATTGGATATCGTAGATGAATATGCTAATTTCTTTTTAGAATCTTTCCCAAAAGGATTAGCAACTATAAAAGAAATCGCTGAAAATTAAAATCTCATGACACTATCAATAGAAACTCCCGCTTTATTATTCTCTGCGACTTCATTAATTTTATTAGCTTACACGAATCGATTTTTAACAATTGCACAAATCATTCGAAACCTCAAAAAAAACTACGAAGACAATCACAACAAAAGTATTTTACTTGAAATCAAAAATCTGAACTTACGACTAACCTTGATTCGTTACATGCAACTTTTTGGAGTCATGTGTCTGTTTTTATCGGTTTTTGCTATGTTATTGCTTTATGTGAATCAAGAAGGCTTCGGAATTTACCTTTTTGGAGCAAGCATGCTTAGTTTGTTGATTTCGTTAGGAATTTCGTTCTGGGAAATCAGCATTTCTGTGAATGCGCTACGAGTTCATTTAAAGGATTTATCAGATGATATGAAATAATATTTTTGAATCTATTCCCATTTTTATATTCTCTTTTTCCTTTTTGTCCTATATTTGCGCCCCCTTAAATTTTTGACATGTCGAACAACAATATAATAAAAGGCGTTTTTTTAGTAGGATTAGGAGCAACCAGTTATGGAATGTTAGCCACTTTTGTAAAACTAGCCTATAAAGAAGATTTCACTACAGCCGAAGTAACTACAGCACAATTCGTTTATGGAATTCTTGGAATGTTACTCATTAATTTGTTCCAAAAAACTAGAAACAAAAATCAAGTAGTAAAAGCCTCTCCAAAAAATATATTCCAACTAATGTTAGCAGGAACTTCGTTAGGCATGACGAGCGTTTTTTACTATTTATGCGTAAAATACATCAACGTTTCAATTGCTATTGTGCTTTTAATGCAAACTGTTTGGATGGGCGTTTTACTGGAATGGTTTTTAGATAAAAAAAGACCTTCCAACCAAAAAATAATTTCAGTAGTTATTGTTTTAATTGGAACTTTATTGGCAACCAACTTATTAAACAGCGAAATCAATTTGGATTGGAGAGGATTGGTTTTTGGAATACTAGCAGCAGCTTCATTTACTACAACCATGTTTACGGCTAATAAAATTGCATTAGGTATTTCATCAGCTCAACGTAGTTTGTTTATGCTTTTTGGTGGCGCCATTATTGTATTTTTCTTTGCGATTTTCACTCAAATAACACCTTTCAATTTTGAAATTTTTACCAAATGGGGCATTATTTTAGCACTTTTTGGTACCATCATCCCACCTATTTTAATGAATACTGGATTTCCAAGTACGGGATTAGGATTAGGAAGTATTGTTTCTTCTTTAGAATTACCAGTTTCGGTTTTGATGGCTTATTTCATACTAAGCGAAGAAGTAATCGCATCACAATGGTTTGGGATTTTTTTAATTCTTGTAGCTATTGTAATTATGAATAGTAAACTTGGTAAAAGCAAATAAATGTAGTACTTTAGTGCTGTAAATTTGTTTATATGGCAGCACCTTGGCATTTATATTTCATGGCAATTTTGTACATCGTTGCAGGATTCAACCATTTTAGAGCTCCAAGACTATACCTAAAAATTATTCCTGAGCAATTTCCGTTCAAGCCTTTTCTAAACTATGCTTCAGGACTTTTAGAAATTGTATTTGGATTACTTTTACTAATTCCAAATACGCAAACTTTTGGAGCCTGGGGAATTTGCATATTGCTAATTTTGATTTTTCCAGCAAATTTATACATGTATACCAATGAAAAAGCGAGTTTAGGCTTACCAAAATATTTACTTTTAGCTCGTTTACCCTTACAAGTGGCACTGCTATTTTGGGCATACCAATACACCTAATCATGCTAGATTTATTCCCAAACGAAAAAATAGATTTGAATTTGCCAGATGCTGTTTTTGAATGGTATCCCAATTTTCTCACCAAAGAAACAGCCGATGATTTGTTCCAAAAACTGCTAGATGAAACGCCTTGGCAACACGATGAAATCACCATTTTTGGCAAGAAAGTAGCCCAACCCAGATTAACGTGTTTGTTCGGAAATGAAGGAAAACCTTATTCTTATTCAGGGATAACGATGCAACCTCATGCTTGGAATCCAACGTTAATGTTCATCAAAGAAAAAGTAGAACAAATAGCCAGTCACAACTTCACAACAGTACTAGCTAATTTGTATCGAAACGAAAAGGACAGTAACGGTTGGCACGCAGACAATGAAAAAGAATTAGGCAAGAATCCTATCATTGCCTCTGTAAGCTTTGGGGAAGAACGAAAATTTCAACTAAAACACATCTCAAATTCGGAAGCAAAA
>JAHRWO010000264.1 GCA_019105125.1 Flavobacterium sp. | reverse complement strand
AATTCAGAAAGTGGTGGTTGTAAAACGCTCGATTGATGCGCGTCAGAAAGCCATTAAGATAAATATTAAGGCAAATGTTTTTTTGGTTGGTGAAGAATATGTTGCTTCAAAAGTCGAATTACCTGATTATCCTAATGTTACCAACAAACAAGAAGTAATTGTGGTTGGTGCTGGGCCAGCCGGATTGTTTGCGGCTTTGCAATTAATCGAATTGGGTTTAAAGCCTATCGTTTTAGAACGCGGAAAAGACGTACGTGGTCGTCGTCGCGATTTAAAAGCGATTAATCGTGATGGTATTGTGAATGAAGATTCCAATTATTGTTTTGGTGAAGGCGGAGCCGGAACGTATTCTGACGGGAAATTATATACGCGTTCAAAAAAACGTGGCGATGTAGATCGAATTTTAGAACTTTTTGTTGGTTTTGGTGCAACGCCGGATATTATGGTTGATGCCCATCCGCATATTGGAACTAATAAGTTACCCCAAATCATTCAAGATATTCGAGAGAAAATCATTTCGTGTGGCGGACAAGTCTTGTTTGAAACTCGCGTTACTGATTTCGTTATTAAAAACAACGAAATGCAAGGAGTTGTTATTCAAAATGGCGATATTATTTCAGCAAATAAAGTTATTTTAGCTACTGGACATTCCGCTCGTGATATTTTTGAATTGTTACATAAAAAAGGTGTTCATATTGAAGCGAAACCTTTTGCTTTAGGCGTTCGTGCGGAACATCCACAGGAATTAATTGATCAAATTCAATATTCTTGTGATTTTAGAGGCGATTATTTACCGCCAGCACCGTATTCTATTGTAAAACAAGTGAATGGTCGTGGGATGTACTCGTTCTGTATGTGTCCAGGTGGCGTCATTGCTCCTTGTGCTACGTCTCCAGGTGAAGTTGTGACTAATGGTTGGTCACCTTCTAAACGAGATCAAGCAACTGCTAACTCTGGAATTGTGGTGGAATTAAAATTAGAAGATTTCAAACCTTATGAGAAGTTCGGACCTTTAGCGGGAATGGAATTTCAAAAAGCTATTGAGCAAAAAGCTTGGCATTTAGCGGGTTCAACCCAAAAAGTTCCTGCACAACGAATGGTTGATTTTACACAAAATAAAGTTTCGGCAGCCATTCCAAAAACATCTTATGTTCCCGGTACGACTTCGGTTGAATTAGGACAAGTTTTTCCTGGATTTTTAACTCAAATCATGCGCGAAGGTTTTGTGCAGTTTGGAAAATCGATGCGAGGTTATATGACTAATGAAGCTATTTTACATGCGCCAGAAAGTAGAACTTCTTCGCCTGTTCGAATTCCAAGAGACCACTTTTCCTTGGAGCACGTTCAAATTAAAGGTTTGTATCCTTGTGGTGAAGGGGCAGGTTATGCAGGTGGAATTATTTCAGCCGCGATTGACGGTGAAAAATGTGCGTTGAAAATCGCGGAGTCATTAGGATTGTAATTTACCAATTCGCAAAAGAAACTCCAATTCCTATAGTAGTTTGGCGGTGATTGTAATCAATCATGGTTTCTCCGTATCCATTAAAAAATTGAACATGCCCTCTTAAATGTCCTTTCATTGGGAACACATAATTTAATTGTAAACTTCCGCCTTTCCAACGGTCAAAAGGATGCGTAGCAATGGCATAAAATTCATGGCGGTTGTAATTGTAGGATATGTTGATTTCGCCATTTCCAATATATTTAGTAATGTATGGATTTTCATCATCACTGTCAGCGCTTCTTATCCAAGGATTAAGTGTAATGATCCAATTGTCGATTTCATAACCCACATGAAAGATAATTCTATTCCAACTTCTTGAAAGAGGTAAGTCGCGTCCATTCGATTGGTGGTTAAAAGCAAACCCAATGGATTTGAATTCTCCTTTAAATGCTTTCATTTTTATGGGATATCTGAAGATGATTTCTGGTTCGTAGTTGATTTCTCTGAAAGCTCTTGAAATGTTTTGATTGTATACTTGCCAATGGGCTTTTTGAGTGTAACCAATCCAAATATCTCCTTTATTAAGTATCAAACCTTGGATGACTTTTGTTTTAAAACTCAATTGGAATTTAGCTTCAATATTATTAAAATCTTCAGCCTCTACAGCGGTATATGACGGATTTTCGCTACTAGGTTTTTCATTAGGATTGTTAGAAACTCTTCCTGCTGTTACATAGATGGGTTTGTATGAAACCAAGCGAAAAGTGCCTTTTTGGTTTTTCTCTCCCAATTCCCAAAGTTGGTCATACGTTTTTTTGATGATGTCAAGCGTGTCTAGAGAGACGTTTTGGGCCTTACTTTGTTGCCCAATTGCCAGAAAGAGAACAATTCCGCCGATTATTTTTTTCATATAGCAAGTTTACACTAGCAAATTAAATAAAAAAATCACAGCTTTCACTGTGATTTTGTTTTTTGGGATAAAAAGGGGGAATTATATTTTTTTAACGTTTACAGCATTCATGCCTTTAGCGCATTTTTCTAAATCGTACGTTACTAAGTTACCTTCTTTAACTTTATCAACTAAGCCGCTAATGTGTACAAAGTATTTTTCTCCTGTTTCTACTTCTTTGATAAAACCAAATCCTTTAG
>JAHRWO010000260.1 GCA_019105125.1 Flavobacterium sp. | reverse complement strand
GCTACTACTTCATCAGGATTAACACCTTTTGATGGTTTTTTACCAAAGAATTTCTCTACTTGCTCTTGGATAACTGGGATACGGGTTGAACCTCCTACTAAGATAACTTCGTCAATATCAGAAACTGATAAACCAGCATCTTTTAAAGATTTAGCAACTGGTTCCATTGAACGTTTTACTAGAGATTCAGCTAATTGCTCAAATTTAGCTCTAGTTAACGTTTGTACCAAGTGTTTTGGACCAGAAGCAGTAGCTGTAACGTATGGTAAGTTGATTTCTGTTTGAGTAGAAGATGACAACTCAATTTTAGCTTTTTCAGCTGCTTCTTTTAAACGTTGTAATGCCATTGGATCTTTACGTAAATCAACACCTTCTGCAGCATTGAAATCGTTCGCTAACCAATCGATAATTACTTGGTCAAAATCATCTCCACCTAAGTGTGTATCTCCGTTTGTAGATAATACTTCGAAAACTCCGTCTCCTAATTCTAAGATAGAAATATCAAAAGTACCACCACCTAAATCGTAAACTGCTATTTTTTGGTCTTTTCCTTGTTTGTCTAATCCATAAGCTAAAGCTGCTGCTGTAGGTTCATTTATAATACGCATTACTTTTAAACCTGCAATTTCACCCGCTTCTTTTGTAGCTTGACGTTGCGCATCGTTAAAGTAAGCTGGAACAGTAATAACTGCTTCAGAAACTGAATGACCTAAATAATCTTCAGCTGTTTTTTTCATTTTTTGAAGAGTCATTGCAGACAATTCTTGTGGTGTGTATAAACGACCATCGATATCAACACGAGGTGTATCGTTGTCACCTTTAACCACTTTGTAAGCTACAGTTGAAGCTTCTTTTGCACTTTCAGAATACTTATTCCCCATGAAACGTTTTACAGAAGCAATCGTTTTTGTAGGGTTAGTTACTGCTTGTCTTTTTGCCGGATCTCCAACTTTAATTTCTCCACCTTCTACAAATGCTATAACAGATGGTGTCGTTCTTTTACCTTCTGCGTTTGCAATTACAACAGGTTCTCCACCTTCCATTACAGCCACACATGAGTTGGTTGTTCCTAAGTCGATTCCAATAATTTTGCTCATTTTTATACTTGTTAGATTTTAAATTTCAATTTTAAACTCGATGACTCTAATTCAATGATTGTGCCATAACGAAAAATATATAAATTTGACAGAAAACAGCTTTTGTCAGGTTTTTTGAACTGACAAAATGTCGTTTTATAGTGATTATTTGAGTCTATTCTGTCTTAGATTTTTAAAATTAGCGACATTAAAAACCACGATAGAAATCAAAATCAAGGAGTAAGAAATGATTTGGGCAACCGAAACCGATTCTTTAAAATAAAAAATTGCTAAAAAGAAATGAATCAATGGATTGGTATACATTAAAATACCAACAGTTGACGAATTCAATCCTTTCAAAGCATATAAATTCAAGAATAAAGGAATAATGGTAAAAACTACCACAATAATTAAAAGTAATGAATAAAACAAAAATTCGGTTGGAACTGCTCCACCATAACTCGGATAAAACGGTAATAAAATAGCTGATGAAATCACCATTTGAATGGTCAATATCAAGAATTTATCAAAATCACTATTTTTTCTTTGGGAAACTAAATACAATCCGAAACTTAAAGCGATTATAATACTGTAAATCAAATCTTTAAAATTTCCATAAGATAAAACTACACAACTAATTACACATAATCCTACTGCAATCCATTGCCAAACATCGATTCTTTCTTTCAATAATATAAAAGCTAAGACAGTGGTTAAAATGGGGCAAATAATGTAAGCAAACGAAGCCGATTGCAAGCTAACGTGATTCACCGCATAAATGAATAAAAACCAATTCAATACTAGCAAAAGTCCGCCTATAACCGTCATGATTACAGCTGATTTTTGTTTTTTCTTTGAAAGTTCTTTGAAGGTTTTCTTCGCTTCAACAACAACTGATTTTCTAAAAAATAAATTAATTCCCAATAAGAAAGCCGTAGCAATAAAAACTCGGAAGAATAAAATATCTAGTGAAGCATAATCCGTTAAAGGCTTCAAAGCTAAGCTGAAAAATCCCCAAATAACAAAGGCAATAAGAGCAGCTAAAAAATACTTATTTATTGGCATTACTTTTTTTTTGCAAAAGAACTAAAAAAGAAGGAAATCAAATCCCAATTTTATGTTATTAATTCAAATGATTTATAACAATTCAACTGCCTTTATGTGTTGTATAATTTCAATTTTAAAAACTATCTTTGCTATACTAAAGAACTATTTATGGAATGTATTTCTGTTTTTGATATGTTAAAGATTGGTGTTGGACCTTCGAGTTCTCACACCCTTGGACCATGGCGTGCTGCCGAACAATTTTTAAAAGAATTACGCGAACGCAATCTAATTGATACTATAATTGGTGTCAAAGTAGATTTGTATGGTTCGTTATCATTAACAGGAAAAGGGCACGCAACAGATTTAGCCGTAATGCTAGGTTTAAGTGGTGCTGACCCAGAATATATTCCGGTGGAAAGTATTGATGTGATTATTTCTGCCATAAAAAACAAAAAAGAAATTTTCTTAGGAAATGAAATTATCATTCCGTTTTGTTTTGAAACGGATATTGTTTTC
>JAHRWO010000111.1 GCA_019105125.1 Flavobacterium sp. | reverse complement strand
CTCTAAGTCCATGTTATCTAGCAACTGGGCTTTTTCTTCGCGAGCCGAAACGGTTTGTGTAGCACTCAACAATCTGTCGGCTAACGTACTTTTTCCGTGGTCAATGTGTGCAATAATGCAGAAATTTCTAATGTGTTTCATCTTTCAATGTAAAGTTCAAGTACAAGAGCCATTTTCATCCTCCAAACTCTTGTTCGTTTAATCTGCAAATATAAGCTAAAGTTTTGGATTTTAAACCCGAGAATCTTTAGAAACCCATTCGATTTAAAAAATTCCTATCTTTGCAAAAAATTGAAGCACCATGCCTAAAATTGGTAACATCATACTACCCGATTTTCCTTTATTATTAGCCCCAATGGAAGATGTGAGCGACCCACCATTTCGTCGTTTATGCAAATTACATGGAGCTGATTTAATGTATTCTGAATTTATTTCTTCGGAAGGATTGATTCGTGATGCGATGAAAAGCAAACAAAAATTGGATATTTTCGATTACGAACGTCCAGTTGGAATTCAAATTTTTGGTGGTGATGAAGAGGCAATGGAAATGAGTGCTAAAATTGTAGACACCGTACAACCGGATTTGGTTGACATCAATTTTGGTTGTCCTGTGAAAAAAGTAGTTTGTAAAGGTGCTGGAGCAGGCGTTTTGAAAGATGTTGATTTGATGATTCGCTTAACAAAAGCTGTTATCAAAGGAACGAGTTTACCGGTTACCGTAAAAACGCGTTTAGGCTGGGATGAAAGTTCAATTAATATTGACGAAGTTGCCGAACGTTTACAAGATATTGGTGTGCAAGCCTTAACCATTCACGCCAGAACTCGTGCACAGATGTATAAAGGACATTCGGATTGGTCGCACATTCAGCGAGTGAAGGAAAACCCTAGAATTACAATGCCAATTTTTGGAAATGGCGATATCGATTCTCCAGAAAAAGCATTGGAATACAAAAACAAATACGGTTTAGACGGAATGATGATTGGTCGTGCTGCGATTGGTTATCCTTGGATTTTTAATGAAATTAAACATTATTTCGCTACTGGAGAAAAATTAGCACCACCAAGCATGAACGACCGAATTGAAGCAGCAAGAAATCACTTAATTTGGAGTATCGAATGGAAAGGCGAACGTTTAGGCATCAACGAAATGCGTCGTCATTATACCAATTATTTCAAAGGCATTCACGGTTTTAAAGAATACAAACAAAAATTGGTAACCACAGATGGCATCAATCAATTATTAGATGTATTTACCGAGATTGAACAGGTGTATGCGGATTATGTTTTTGAGGGGTAATCATTTACCCATGATACACCCTAGAAAACACAATCTTTCCGTCTTTAATTTCTAAAACTTCAGCTACAAACATATCGGCTTCACCAGCTACTTGACGAGTATATTCCATGAAAACTCGGTCGGTATTAGCGGTTAACGAAGTTACTTTGTAGTGTAATGTTGGTAATCTATCAAAAGCATCTTGCCACCAAACGCGCATCGCTTCTTTTCCGATAATTAAACCATTGGTTTCGGGTTGACGAATTTTTAATTTCGGGCTGAAATGTTGAGCTTCATCATCGTATAATTCTAATAACTTTTCTAATTTTTTTGTATTGAAAGCATCGAACCATTTAATGGCGATTTGTTGTAGTTGATTTGGCATAAAGTATAGATTTTAACGCAAAGAGCGCTAAGTTTTTCGCAAAGTTCGCAAAAGGTTATTAAATAAAAAAGACACATAAAATAATCTATGTGCCTATGTGTTTTAGAAAATGTTTTTATGCATTTTTAAGGTTGATGATTTCTTGTTCGGTTAAGAATCTCCAATCGCCTCTCGGTAAATTTTTCTTAGTTAAACCTGCGAATGTTACTCGGTCCACTTTTAAAACATCATATTTTAAATGTTCAAAAATTCTACGAACGATTTTTACATTTGAAGTTTTCATTTTCAAACCAATTTCACTTTTTGGCTGATCTTCGATATAAGTGATTTCTTCCACATAAACTCTGTGGTCATCAATCGTTAAGCCTTTTTGAATTTTTTCTAAGTCTTCAAATTTCAAATTCTTATCCAAAGTAACTTGATATACTTTCGATGAACGTTGGTTTGGAGCAGTGAATTTTTGGATAATTTCAGTATCATTGGTAAACAACAACAAACCGGTTGTGGTTTTGTCCATTCTTCCCACAGGTTGTAATTTGGCTTTAGTTGCATTTCGAACTAAATCCAAAACATTAGCTGAGCCTTGCGAATCATCTCCTGCTGTAGAAAAGTTTTTTGGCTTATTTAAAAGGATATATTCTTTCTTTTCTGGCGTGATGTTTACTCCATCAAACTGTACTGAATCGGTCAATTTTACTTTGTAACCCATTTCGGTAACAACAACACCATTTACTTTTACATTTCCACTTTGAATGTAAATATCCGCATCTCTTCGGCTACACATTCCCGAATTAGAAATGTAGCGATTCAAACGAATTTCATCTGGATTGGATGGTTTTTTTGGAGATTTTGGAGCTTTAGGTGCTTCTTTAGCAGCTTCTGGTTTGGTTTTAAACTTTGAAGGCGCTTTACGAATTGGCGCATTTCCTCTTGAATTACTATC
>JAHRWO010000371.1 GCA_019105125.1 Flavobacterium sp. | reverse complement strand
AAGAAGATTTACTAAATTACATTAAAAATAGAGGGAGTCAGCCTGCAGTTATGGCAACACCAGCGGCGGCTCCAAAAGCAACTCCAGCTCCAGTAGCTCAAGCTGTTCCAGTTTCTGTAAATGGTGGTGATGAGATTGTGGAAATGGACAGAATGCGTAAGTTGATTTCGAAATATATGGTGGAATCAGTTCAAACTTCGGCTCACGTTCAGTCGTTCATTGAAGTTGACGTTACTAACATTGTAAAATGGAGAGATAAAGTTAAAAATGCTTTCGAAAAGAGAGAAGGTGAGAAGTTGACTTTTACACCAATTTTCATGGAAGCAGTAGCAAAAGCATTGAAAGATTTCCCAGGAATGAACATTTCAGTTGATGGCGATTACATTATCAAACGTAAAAATATCAATTTAGGTATGGCGGCAGCTTTACCAAACGGAAACTTAATCGTTCCTGTAATTAAAAATGCGGACCAATTAAATTTAGTTGGAATGGCAAAAGCAGTTAACGATTTAGGAAACCGTGCAAAAGCAGGAAAATTAAAACCAGACGATACACAAGGGGGAACTTACACGGTTACGAATGTGGGAACATTTGGTTCTGTTTTCGGAACTCCAATTATCAACCAACCACAAGTAGGTATTTTAGCTTTGGGTGCGATTAGAAAAGTGCCTGCAGTTATTGAAACTCCAGAAGGTGATTTCATCGGAATCCGTCAAAAAATGTTCTTATCGCACTCTTATGATCACAGAGTTGTAGATGGTGCATTAGGAGGAAGTTTTGTGAAACGCGTTGCGGATTACTTAGAAGCTTGGGATATCAATAGAGATATCTAATTACAATAAAAAATATTAATAAATGTAAACCCGATAGTGTTAAAAACTTTCGGGTTTTTTTATCTTTGTCACATATAAAATCGCTATGGAATTAAAATTAACACGCCCTATCTGCTTTTTCGACCTTGAAACTACAGGAATTGATGTAGCAAGAGACCGAATCGTAGAAATCTCAATATTTAAAGTTTATCCAAACGGAAATAAAGAAAGTAAAACTTGGTTGGTAAATCCTACCATTCCAATTCCACCACAAACTACAGCAGTGCACGGAATTACAGATGAAAAAGTGGCGAACGAGCCAACATTCAAAGAATTAGCATCTCAAGTTCATAATATGATAAAAGATTCGGATTTGGCTGGTTTTAATTCGGACCGATTTGATATTCCGCTTTTAGCCGAAGAATTGTTGCGTGCTGAGGTTGATTTTGATATGAAAAACCGAGTTTCAGTTGATGTTCAAACTATTTTTCATAAAATGGAAGAACGAACTTTAAGTGCGGCTTACAAATTCTATTGTGGACAAAGTTTAGAAAATGCTCACAGTGCCGAAGCGGATACTATGGCTACATACGAAATTTTAAAAGCGCAATTGGATCGCTACGAAAATTTGGAAAACGACATCAAATCATTAGCCGAATTCACGACTAGAAAAAAATCGGTTGATTTTGCAGGATTTATTGCTTTAAACAATGAAGGCAAAGAAATTTTTACTTTTGGAAAACATAAAGGAGCTTTGGTAGACGATGTTTTTGATAAAGAACCGGGTTATTTTGGATGGATTCAAAATGCGGATTTTCCATTGTATACTAAAAAAGTTTTGACAGGAATTAAATTAAGAAAGTTAAATACTAAATAGAGTGATTAGTGAAAAGTAATTAGTGAATAGTTGCTAATTACTTTTCACTATTTACTAATCACTAGAATTATGAAAATAATCTGTATCGGACGCAATTATGCTGACCATATTTCGGAATTAAATAATGAAAGACCTACTGAACCGGTTATCTTCATGAAGCCTGATTCTTCGATTTTACCTAACAAAAATCCTTTTGTGATACCGGCTTTTAGTAATGATATCCATCATGAAGTGGAAATTTTGGTTAAAATTTGCAAAGTGGGAAAACATATTGATGCTAAATTTGCTCATAAATACTATGAAGAAATCGGTTTAGGAATCGATTTTACAGCTCGAGATGTTCAAAATAAGTTGAAAGAAAAAGGCTTGCCTTGGGAAAAAGCAAAAGCATTTGATCATTCTGCTGTAATTGGAAAGTTTGTCTCAAAAAATGATTTCACTTCATTAGATAATATTAACTTTGAGTTAAAATCCAATGGGACTACTGTTCAAGAAGGTAATACTAGTTTAATGTTGTGGAAAATTGATGAGTTAATAGCCTATGTTTCTCAATATTTTACTTTAAAAATTGGAGATATTATTTTTACAGGAACACCAAAAGGTGTTGCTAAAGTTGCTGAAGGAGATGTTTTAGAAGGATTTATTGAGGGTAAGTCTATGTTTAAAATTCAAATTAGATAGTTATGGCCTTACAATATAACCTAGCTAAAGTTTATGAAATTTCACACAATGATTTTCAATTTGCGCAGCAAATTGTTACTTTGTTTATTGAGGAAATTCCTGCAGAAATAAAAATTATCAAAGACGCAATTGAGGATAAAGATTATGAAACTACCTATTCTTCCTCTCATAAAATAAAGCCAACATTGGATTTATTGGGCATGGATTTAGCATATGAAGAAAATATAGAAATTATGAATTGGGCTAAAGCGAAAGGGAAACGTAAAGAAATTAAAGAAGTTTTTAAATCATTGAAAGATCGAATCGACTTAACCGTAAAAGAAATTAAGAAAGATTTTAAACTTTAACCCCAAAAAAATCCCAAATTAAAATGAAGGCAGCTATAGTTACCATTGGTGATGAAATATTAATTGGCCAAATTGTAGATACGAATTCTTCTTACATTGCAAAAGCGTTGGATAAAGTAGGAATTGCTACACATGAAATGTTGTCAATTTCTGACGACAAACAGCATATTTTAGATACTTTTCATTCGTTACAAAATAAAGTAGAAGTGGTTATAGTTACTGGTGGTTTAGGTCCAACGAAAGACGATATTACTAAAAAGACATTTTGTGATTATTTTGAAGATAATTTGGTCGAAAATGAAGCTGTTTTAATTCATGTGAAATCTATTATCGAAGGAATTTACAAGCGTCCCATCACTCAAATGAATAGAGACCAAGCATTAGTTCCTACAAAGGCAAAAGTGCTTTTTAATCAAGTTGGAACAGCACCAGGAATGTGGATGGAGAAAGAAAATACTGTTTTTATTTCGTTACCAGGAGTTCCTTATGAAATGAAATATTTAATTGATAATGAGGTGATTACAAATTTAGTTCAAAAATTTGAGCGTCCTTACATCGTGCATCAAACCATTATGACTTATGGTCGAGGTGAGAGTATGATTGCGGAGCAAATAGAAGCGTGGGAAAATAATTTACCTGATTTTATTAAATTAGCCTATTTACCAAGTCCTGGAAAAGTTCGTCTGCGTCTAACAGCAAGAGGAACTAATGGAGAAGTTTTAAAATCTGAAATTAAAAGTCAAGTTGAAAAATTAGATTTGTTAATTCATGACATTATCGTTGGATACAATGAAGACGAACCTATTGAAGTGGTTCTAGGGCGACTTCTGACGGAGAAAAAAGCAACTATTTCAACAGCTGAAAGTTGCACTGGTGGAAAAATTGCTTCGATGTTGTCATCCGTTCCAGGAGCTTCAAATTATTTTAAAGGGAGCGTGGTGAGTTATGCAACCCAAACTAAAATTGATGTTTTAGAGATTGATGAAAATTTGATTGCTAAACATGGAGTTGTTAGTGCAGAAGTGGCTAAAGAAATGGCAATATCAGTTCAAAAACTAATGAATTCTGATTTTGCAATAGCAACTACTGGAAATGCGGGTCCAACGAAAGGTGATGAGGATGCAGAATTAGGGACTGTTTTTTTAGGAATTGCAACACCTCAAGAAGTTTTTGTAGAAGAATTTAACTTTGGTCAACCTCGTGAAAAAGTTATAGATAGAGCGATTAGCAAGGGGCTTGAACTAATTTACAAAGAAATTTTAAAAAAATAGCAAAAGATAGTTGTGTATTTAAAATGGATTTTGTTTCTTTGCACCCTGATTTTAGATAACGAAATAAAGATTAGAAATAATGTCAAGAGTTTGTGAACTTACAGGTAAAAGAGCGATGGTAGGAAACAATGTTTCTCACGCTATGAATAAAACAAAGAGAAAATTCTCTGTTAACTTAGTTAAGAAACGTTTTTATATTCCTGAAGAAGATAGATGGGTAACGTTGAAAATTTCAACTGCTGCTTTAAAAACGATTAATAAAAATGGAATTGCTGCTGTATTGAAAAATGCAAAAGCTAACGGATTTGTTAAATCTGTATAATCCTTAAAACATAGATCAAAATGGCAAAAAAAGGTAATAGAATCCAAGTTATTTTAGAATGTACAGAGCACAAAACTTCAGGAGTTCCTGGAACATCTCGTTACATCACTACAAAAAATAAAAAAAATACTCCAGACAGATTAGAGATTAAAAAATTTAATCCAATCTTAAAAAGAGTAACTGTTCACAAAGAAATTAAGTAATTAGAAGTTTTTTAAACTTTAAATAATATTATAAGTCATGGCAAAGAAAACCGTAGCAACTTTACAAACAGCTTCTAAAAGATTAACTAAAGCTATCAAAATGGTTAAGTCTCCAAAAACTGGTGCTTATACTTTCGTTGAATCAGTTATGACTCCAGAGGAAGTTGATGAATTCTTGAAAAAGAAATAATTCATTTTACACAATATAGATAAGCTACTTTCGTTTGAAAGTAGCTTTTTTATTTTTACATTTGTCTGATAAATAGATTTGAAATCAAATAGGTGTTAGTAAAAACTTAAACCCTAATTTTAGTATGAGTTTTTTTAAAAAAATATTTTCTTCTGATAAAAAAGAGCAAAGCTTAAGTGAGGAAGCTAAACAGACTTTAGATAAAGGATTAGAGAAAACAAAAACATCTTTTTTTTCTAAGCTTACTAAAGCCGTAGCTGGAAAATCTAAAGTGGATGCTGAGGTTTTGGATAATTTAGAAGAAATTTTAGTTTCTTCTGATGTTGGTGTGAATACCACCTTGAAAATCATCGAACGAATTGAGGAGCGAGTTTCAAGAGATAAGTATCTTGGGACAGATGAATTGAATAGTATACTTAGAGAAGAAATCGCTGGTTTATTGTCTGAAACGAATTCAGGTGAAGCGACTCAATTTGAAATACCAGCTAATACAAAACCATATGTTATTATGGTTGTTGGTGTAAATGGTGTGGGTAAAACTACGACTATTGGTAAGTTGGCATATCAGTTTAAAAAAGCAGGTTACAACGTTGTATTAGGTGCAGCCGATACTTTTAGAGCTGCAGCTATAGACCAGTTACAAATTTGGGCAGACAGAGTAGGGGTGCCAATCGTAAAACAACAAATGGGAAGTGATCCTGCATCTGTTGCTTTTGATACTTTGCAAAGTGCTGTGGCTCAAAATGCAGATGTGGTAATAATTGATACTGCGGGTCGTTTGCATAATAAAGTAGGTTTAATGAACGAGCTTTCTAAGGTGAAAAAAGTTATGCAAAAAGTGGTTGATAATACCCCAAATGATGTACTTTTGGTTTTAGATGGTTCTACAGGTCAAAATGCCTTTGAGCAAGCTAAACAATTCACCGCTGCTACTGAGGTTTCTTGCTTGGCTGTTACCAAGTTAGATGGAACTGCAAAAGGTGGTGTTGTAATTGGAATTTCTGATCAATTTCAAATTCCTGTTAAATATATTGGCGTTGGTGAAGGTATTGAAGATTTACAAGTGTTTAATAAATTCGAATTTGTAGATTCGTTTTTTAAATAAAATTTATTGTAGTGAAAGAACTTTTAAAATATAAAACAGTTCAGCTCTTTTTAGTTGCTGTTGTTATGGCTTTAGTAGCAATACCTTTTGAAGGTTATGATTTTGTTTTTCTTACCCTTAGATTAGCCTCTTTTGCTATTTTTATGTACTTGCTAATTAAATTTACAAGTAGTAAAAATAAAGTAAAGAAATAAAAGAAAATGAATGAAATGCTGTTAATTAATAACAGCATTTATTTTTTCCCAAAGTTCAGTGTCAAATCCAGATACGGCAAAGCTGGGATTGGCAGGATTAGAAGCTTCTCCCATTCTAACAATAACTAGTTTTTTGCTCGGAACCACATATATTCTTTGATCTGCTGCTCCCATAGCAGCATACATATCAGCAGGGGCATTGGGAATAACTGAACCAGTAAATAAGGTTTGACTTCCAGGCAGCATAAAATTCGATTTTCCATTTAACCACCACAAATATCCGTAAGAAGGATTACTATTTTGTGAGGTTGAAATACTCTCATTGAAGTAAGCTTCATTAATAATTTGTTCGTTACTCCATTTTCCTTTATTTAAGGCTAACAATCCAAAACGCGCCATACTTCTAGTATTGCTATGATAAATTTTGTAGATCACTCCGTTGTTCCAAAAGCCATCCATTCCAATTTTATTTTTCAATTTGACATTAAAATAATTTTCAAATGTTTGACCGCTAGAAGTAGCTACAACATCCATTAATTTTTGAAAAACATTGTGATACGACCATCGAGTTCCTGCATCTGCTAAATAAGTTAGATTTGGAGTAATTATCAATTCGCTTTCATCATTTATGCCCGATGTCATAGTTAATAAATGGCGAGAAGTGATTAAATTTTCTTTAAGTAAAGGTTCACTTGTCCATCCAGTACCAAGATATTGAGAAACTTTTGTGTTAATATTCAAGAGGTTTTCTTGCTGGGCTATTCCTATAATACTTGCTGTAAGTGTTTTACCGGCGCTGTTCCATTGCCACGTATCATTTGCTGTATGGCCGTTAAAATATTTCTCAATTACAATTTTACCATGATGTAAAATGATAAATCCTTTTGTGTTTTTGAGTTCTAAATAATCGAATAGAGGTTGTACTTGCGATTGATCCCATTCTAAAGATGATATGCTTTTAGTTTCCCAAGTGTTAGTGTTTGAAGGCGGGAAATATAAAGTGTCTGAAATAACCTCGTTATCTTCATTTGAACTACAGCTTGAAATAAAAATTAGAAGGATTAGATTGAAAAATTTCTTCATTGATGATTCTTTTTTAGAACATTTTTAAATTAGACCATAAATGTAACGAATAGTTTAAACAGTTTAAATTTTAGTTGTAATTTTAGACTTCAATTTGAATATACTAATATGAAAAGAATACTTTTATTAATTGTTTTAAGCTCAATGTTTTCCTGCAAGCAAAAAATCAAAGAGGCTGATATTTTTTATTTGAATGGCTATTGGGAAATTGAAAAAGTAGAACTTCCTGATGGCGATAAAAAAGAATATAAAGTTAATGAAACGATTGATTTTTTTAAAATTGAAAACAAGAAAGGTTTTAGAAAAAAAGTAATGCCTCAATTAGATGGGACATATTTGACTAATGATATTCAAGAAGATGTCTCTATACTATTAGAAGACGGTGATGCTACACTTCAATATAAAACGAATTATGCTTCTTGGAAGGAAGAAATAATTGAACTAACTAAAGATAAATTAGTTGTGAAAAATCAGCAAGACATGGAGTACCATTACAAACGACCTGCTAAATTTTCTGTAAAATAATATGGCAAAGCGATTTAACGAAGAAAGTCCTATTAGCGATGTTTTAAAACAATTTATTTCTCAAAATAAGTTGGAGGCTGGTATGGATATTGTCAACGTTCGTGATGCATGGAAAAACGTAATGGGCCCGGGTGTGAATAATTACACTACTGAAATTCAATTAAAAGGATCGACACTTTATGTAGCTTTATCTTCTGCAGTTTTAAGAGAAGAATTAAGTTATGGAAAAGAGAAAATCATCAAAATGATTAATGAAGAGGTTCGGAAAGATTTGATTACCCAATTAATTTTAAGATAAAAAAAATCTCGTTTCACAATAGAAACGAGATTTTTTTTATTATTTACAACCGACTATACTGTCAACTGCGACTGAACACTGAAAACTAAAATTGCTCTCTTCCAGCAAAATGGAAAGCACCTTCAATAGCAGCATTTTCATCAGAATCTGAACCGTGAACTGCATTTTCCCCAATAGAAGTTGCGTATTTTTTACGGATAGTTCCTTCGGCAGCCTCAGCTGGATTAGTAGCACCAATTAATTTTCTAAAATCCTCAACAGCGTTGTCTTTTTCTAAAATAGCCGCCACAATAGGACCTCTAGTCATAAATTCAACTAACTCACCAAAAAATGGTCTTTCGCTGTGTACAGCATAAAATTTCTGAGCATCAGCTACAGTTAATTGCGTTAATTTCATTGCTACAATTCTGAAACCACCTTCAGTAATCATATTTAAAATTCCACCGATGTGTCCTTTTTCAACAGCATCTGGCTTAATCATAGTAAATGTTCTATTCGTTGCCATTTTTATCTTTTTAAATTGGGTGCAAAAGTAGCTATAAATCTTTAAACTAGAAACAATAATAGATTTTTTTTAAAGCGAATCGTTCGGGAATTTTTGTAATCCATTTTCCCGCTGTCCGCACTACACGGTAGTTTGCTCCCATCAGGGCTAAAAGTGATTTTCCGAATTCTGGCCAATTGGTTTTACAAAGTAATCACTGTAAATTCGTGTTCTAAAGGCTTTAATTCTTTCAAAAGAATAGAAATTTGTGCTTCGCCATGTGACACATAAAAAGTGGCAAAATTAGCTTTTCGCTCTTGTAAACTTTTTGATGGAAAAAGCGCATTTTGAATCGAAATGATTTGCTCTAAACGCGTATTTAAATTTCTTTTTTCAGCTTTTAATAAACGCTTTTCTAAAGTATCTAATCCCTTCAATTGTTTTATTTCCTGAGCTTTTACGGCTCCCAAGAACGATTTGTCGGTTTGATTTGCTATGGTGTACAAATCTTCAAATTGTTTTTTTAGAAAGGCTTTTTGTTTGCTAAAATCAATCGTAAAATTGGAATATTCTTTCGTTTTTTTATTGATTAAATCTTCTTGCTTTTGGAAAACATCTGCCCAATTCAAACCTAATTTATCTAATTTTTCATGCTGCTTTTCGGTAGCTAGTAAAACAGAATTTCGAAGTAATAAAATTGGAAACGTAACGTGATTCGCTTCAAAATTAGATTTCAATTCTAGCCAATAGGCCAATTCACCACCACCGCCAATGTAACAAAGGTTTGGTAAAATTACTTCTTGGTATAATGGACGTAAAATTACATTCGGGCTAAAATTCTTTGGATTATTTTCTAATTCGGTTAAAATTTCACTTTCTGAAAATGATAATTGCGTGTTATTGATTTTGTAATTTCCATTTTCAAAAACAATGCGTTCCCTTAAATCATCTTGAATGTAAAACAAGTTAATTTCTCTTGGATTTACCTGAACATTATATTGTTCTAATATCGGAAGTGTTTCGTTTACCTTTTTAAAAGAAGTTTGCTGTAATAATTCTTTTTTAGCATACGGAATGAATAGATTTTTTAGTTCCAAATCATCACCATCAACTATAATCAAGCCTTCATTTTTGAATAATTCATTCGCTAAAAAACGAGTGGCATCTGCTAAATTAGTATGCTCTAAATAGGATTTTTTAAATAATTCACGAAGATAATTCGCATTGTTTCCTAAACCTAATTCACTTGAAAATTGTTCGAATACTACTTCTAATCCAGAAGTATTTAATCTACCAACCGGACCTTTACTCTCCTTTTTCCACTGGATTTTCTTGCCTTTGAAATTGAAAAAATTGATTTCATCAAAATC
>JAHRWO010000337.1 GCA_019105125.1 Flavobacterium sp. | reverse complement strand
GGATCTGATGCAAATTCAGGAAAAACAAAAGCAGTTCTTTCTGAGGACGGAACACACTATAAAATCACTGGAGGAAAAATGTGGATTTCAAATGCTGGATTCTGTAATGTATTTATCGTTTTCGCTCGTATCGAAGATGATAAAAACATCACAGGTTTTATAGTTGAAAATGATCCATCGAACGGAATTTCTTTAGGAGATGAAGAACACAAATTAGGTATTCGCTCTTCTTCTACTCGTCAAGTTTTCTTTAATGAAACAAAAGTTCCTGTAGAAAATATGTTGGCAGGTCGTGGCGAAGGTTTTAAAATTGCAATGAATGCTTTAAACGTTGGGCGTATTAAATTAGCTGCTGCTTGTTTAGAAGCACAAAGAAGAACAATTACTGGAGCAGTAAACTATGCTAATGAAAGAGTTCAATTTAAAACGCCAATTTCAAGTTTTGGAGCAATTCAAGCTAAAATTGCTGAAATGGCAACAAATGCTTATGCAGGTGAAAGTGCTACGTATAGAGCTGCTGCAGATATTGAAAACAGAATCAACATTAGAGTTAGTGAAGGAAATTCGCACCAAGAAGCTGAATTAAAAGGGGTTGAAGAATTCGCAATCGAATGTTCTATCTTAAAAGTAGCAGTTTCTGAAGATGTACAAAACTGTACAGATGAAGGAATCCAAATTTTTGGTGGAATGGGATTCTCAGAAGACGCTCCAATGGAAAGTGCTTGGAGAGATGCTCGTATCGCAAGAATTTACGAAGGAACTAACGAAATCAACAGAATGTTATCAGTTGGTATGTTAGTGAAAAAAGCAATGAAAGGTCACGTTGATTTATTAGGTCCAGCGATGGCTGTAGCTGAAGAGTTAATGGGAATTCCATCATTCGATGTTCCAGATTATTCAGAATTATTTGCTGAAGAAAAAGAAATGATTGCCAAATTGAAAAAAGTATTCTTAATGGTGGCTGGTGCTGCAGTTCAAAAATACGGTCCAGAGTTAGAATCACACCAACAATTATTAATGGCTGCTTCTGATATCTTAATCGAAATTTACATGGCTGAAAGTACAATTCTTAGAACTGAAAAATTAGCTAAAAAAGTTGGTGAAGATAAAGTTCAGGAGCAAATTGCTATGGCAAAATTATACTTATATCATGCAGTAGATATCGTAAACCAAAAAGGAAAAGAAGGAATCGTTTCTTTTGCTGAAGGCGACGAACAACGCATGATGTTAATGGGATTAAAACGTTTTACAAAATATACGAACATGCCAAATGTAATTGGTCTTCGTGAAAAAATTGCTGCAAAAATTATTAGCGAAAACAAATACGCTTTCTAATACAGCAATTAATTGGTTTAGTTTGTTTAAAAAAACCATTCGCCAAGGCGAATGGTTTTTTATTTTAGTACGTTAAGGCTGCAAAAATTTCCTTATCTCCTAATTTTTCTCTTCCGTTCAAAAACGATAATTCCATTAAAAAATTCATTTGCACAATTTCGCCACCTAATTGTTCTACCAATTCACAAACTGCTTTAGCAGTCCCTCCTGTAGCTAATACATCATCATGAATTAAAATTTTATCTCCAGGTTGAATAGCATCTACATGCATTTCTAAAGTATCGGTTCCATATTCCAATTCATAAGAAGCACTAATCGTAGTAAAAGGCAATTTTTTAGGCTTGCGAACCGGAATAAATCCGGCATTTAATTTTTGTGCCAATAAGATTCCAAAGAAAAAACCACGACTCTCTACTCCTATTACCTTATCAATTTTCTGATTTTGCAACGAATTAACCAATGTTTCTAAGCAAAAAGCAGTTGCTTCAGGTGAAATTAACAACGGTGTTATATCTTTAAAACCAATTCCTGGTTTTGGAAAATCTTGAATATCACGGATATAGTCTTGTAAGTTCATTTTTATTTACTTTTTTTCTTGTTAGGGTTTGCAATTTACACAAATATATCTATATTTGCACTCACAAAATCGGCGTCGTGGCGCAACTGAATAGCGCATCTGATTACGGCTCAGAAGGTTACAGGTTTGAATCCTGTCGACGTCACAAAAGCTCTGCAATTGCAGGGCTTTTTTATTTTGAATAGGATTATAAAACTAATAGAGTTCAATTAGTAAATTAAAAAAAAACTCGAAAGATTAAACCTACTCCCAATACCTACATCAGTCAAAATACAAAACTTTACCTAAAACTCACCGAGCATACAACTTCTCTACCTGTCAAATCGAGCGAAGTCGAGATTCATTTTACTACTATTTCTGTTGTAATTGGAATATGATCTGAAATTTCTCTTGCTTCTTTTAGTGTTGTAAAAGCTTCATAAAAATGAATTACTTTAGGATTACGAACAGTTAATTTCGAACTATTGTACCAAATATTATCAAATTCAGAAGCCAAACATTCTTCGTTACTACATTCTTTTTTTAATGAAGTTTTTTGATTGATAAAAACACTAACATACCCCATTTTCTTCAAAGGATTAAATACTGTATGTGATTGAGGACAATTAAAATCACCAACAAAAAGTAAATTCAATTTTGGATATTGTTCGGGTAGAAATTTAAAATATTTAATTTCAGTTTCGGGTTGTTTACTTTTGGTTTTGGCGTGAAAATTTGCAATAGTAAACTGTTTACCCTTAAAATCAAAAGTACAATAGTAAGGTTCTCTGTCAATTTCTAAATGATATTTTTTTTCCAACCAAGCCTCTCCTACTTTTTTAACTTTACTAGTTTTCCATAAGAAAGCATAGCGTTCGGTTTTATAGGCACTACTACTCGTTGGGTCACTTACCACATAATCCCATTTTGAACCTTTTCTATTGAGTTCATCCGCTAATTTAGCAACTGCTTGTGCTCCACCATCTCCAGCAACTACTTCTTGCAATGCCACAACATCATAATTTTTTAGAATAGAAACAATGTATAATA
>JAHRWO010000322.1 GCA_019105125.1 Flavobacterium sp. | reverse complement strand
TCATTATTTGTATGCTTCCTTGTAAATTTTAACAAATGAATCCCAGGATAGTTCCTGGAATCCCCGTGGTGCGTCTTCAGTACCACCAAATATACCGATTTCAATCAATTTCTTCAGGTTAATTTTAAATGGATTTGGTAAAGAAAATGCATATAAAAAGTTAACAACAAATGGTCTTTGATAGTCATATCTATCCCAATATTCTGCTAACTCTTTCTCAGATAATGCAGTTCTTTTTTTACAGGCAGACAATAGCCCATCAAATGTTGACGGCTTAATAACATTTTCTACAATCCCAATAGTTGTAACTACACTTGTATAATAAGCCTTTTGACCTGGCGGTTTGGTCCGATAAAATAAAATTATATCACCTGTATTTAAATTTTTTTCTTTGGAATGAGAGACATAAACTTTACTTATTGCATTACGGTGAGGTTGACTTTCAATAAAATCAAGGGGTGATTCAGTTTGGAGAATTGAATCTGGAAGCAAATCAGTATGGTAGTCTGGATTAATAGGGACCATAAACACTTTGCCCTCTGTACAAAGAAAGGGAAACGTCAAACGTGGATTCTCACGGCTTGCTGGTTTTTCAAATGGTCTGATATAAACTTTTTCTGTACCGTTTTTCGTCTCTTTTGTTCCCCAAAAAACAAATCCCCAGGATTCTAATAATTCTATTAATCGAAGCTGTTCGGGACGTTTATCAAAAATGGTTACGTATATCTCATCAACCTTACATTTCCATGCATTATCAAAAACGATTTTTAAAAATCGTTCGCCAAGTTTAAAGCCGTTTGCTGTAACCTTAAATGTGCCGATTTTCAGTCTTTTCTTAGGTGGTAATATTGGTGTTATATTTGTATAATTTTCCTTTTCCCCTTCAGGTTTTACATACAAAAATGCGTTTATCTCACCTTCAAAAGAACATACATAAGACACTTCTTCAGCTTTCCCATTAAACCAGTCATCAAAACCATTGTAATCATTTCTGAAACTATTGAAAAAGGTTGATTCCAAATTAACTTTTCCAAAATATTCTTTTTTTACTGATAGTGTTTTATAATCAACTAAGGTTGGATTTTCTTCAATTGCTTTTTCAATGAATTTTTCAATAAAGAACACCCTGTCACTAATACCTAATAACTTCGCTTTAGTATGTATTTTTTTATCCTCGGTTATAAGTAAATCAACCCTTTTTACATATGTTTCATTTAACAGTTGAGTGTCATACTTGTCGTTGTCAGTTTTATCAATTTCAGAACTAATCCGTTCAACGTCTTTATGCAGCGGAGCGACAACTTTCATTAAGTGATAACTTTCCAACTTAATTCCCATCGTTTTTACCACCTGACTATCAGTATGCCTTTGCAATTCTTCTTGTGTTACTTGGTGTACATATTTTTCATATTTCAATTTGTCTAACCAATAAAACAAATTGCCGATATTTAAATTTACGATTTTGGCTGTCTCACGGTGGATAATAATGTTGGTATCAAGTAGGGCTTTCATTTAAAATAGGTTTAAAATGTTATCGATATTACCTTTTTCAATTATATAATGTTGTACTCCCAGAATGCTGGCAATTTCATTTGAATAAGATAGTTCAACCTCTTGCATATTCTCCAATACATTTAGGTCATAATATTTATTGTCACGTTTCTCCAGGCGATTCTTAATTTCAACGCAATCATCGACAACAACAAGTACCAGTCTCGGATTTATATTAGCAAATGTTTCGCTCGGTATTTTTGTTACTATCCCAGCACTATTAAACAAACAAAAGTGACCATCCAGCAAATAGGTTTTATCAGATTCAACAATTTTATTTAAACCGTAAAGTAATCTACTCTGCATGTCATCAATATCCTGAACTTTTTTTTCAGCCTGACTGCTAATTTCTCCCCACTTTAATATCTGACTGGCTGTTAAATGAACAAAGTCTCTTCTCTCACATATTTTTTTACAAATCGTTCCTTTACCTGAACCATGAATGCCACCGATAAAAATTATATTTTTCAATTGTCAAATTTTGCAATTACTGTTTCAATCATTATTTTGATTCTTCTTTTTCTTCGCATTTACTCTACTTCCACATATTTCCCAGTAATTCCACTAATAAAAGTATCAATATAATGTAAAATTTTACTGGTAATCCGTTCTGCTGTTGCACCACGTTCTTTTAGCGATGGTCTGGTGTTCATTACACCAATAATATCATCTCGTAGTGGTAATCTCTCTGTGAACAGGTAATTACCAATCACTTTTTGTAGTTTTACGGCATCGAGATTTTCTTCTTCACTCAGCACAACCATTGCATTTTCACGTTCTTCGTTCCAAAAATTTTGAAATTCATCGGGTATATCATCCGAATCATCGATGTGGGGCAGGTTATTATTAATAAATTTTTCGATTAGCTCACGTTTACTGCGAAGTTGGGTGTCTCCCGCAATCGTATCAAGAATTGATTTGCGTTGTTTTTCTTGTTGTTCAGGTGTGGCATCTTTAAGTTTAGCCAGTAGCTTCAGAATGTACGCAACATTTATTTCGTCACGGTGTATCAGCTCCAATTCAAAATCAATATCGTTTAGTATCGATACCTTTTCTTTGGCATTTACACCTTTCGTTTTATCATATAAATCGAGGTATTTACTTTTATAATCTTCAAATGTTTGTTCCGACATCGACAAATCATCGTGGGTAAATTCGGTAAACGTTTTTAACACATTCCGTAAACGCATAATTTCACGGAACGCCTTAATAAATTCAGCTTCTTCTTCCTCACTTGGTAATTTACTAACGCTATTTACCGTTGGTGCTATTTTAATTAAAGCAATAAACGCTTCGTTAAACTTGGTAACGTATTCTTCATACGGTTTAATAATAATTTCGTCTATTGCTTCTTTATTCGAGAATAAGGTTATTGCCTGGTCGGTTGCATTCTTCAGATTGCGAAAACAAACAATATTTCCCTGTGATTTCAATTCGTTAAGAATACGATTGGTACGTGAATATGCCTGTATTAATCCGTGGTATTTTAGGTTTTTGTCAACGTACAACGTATTTAATGCTTTGCTGTCGAAACCTGTGAGAAACATATTAACCACCAACAATACATCAATTTGTTTGTGCTTGACCCTTTTGGCAATATCGTTGTAATAATTGTAATACGATTGGTTGTCTTTTGTTGTGTAGTTGGTGCTAAACTCCTTATTATAGTGACCAATAAATTCTTCCAAAGCATCCCGTGAGTGCTGATGATTGTTATCCGGCGCACCGGATAACAAATAATCAGCACCACCCTCAGCGGCCAGGTTTTGACTATATTCGTCATCGTCTAAAAACTCTGAATCCTCAACAAAACCAACGGCATCCTTATCTTCTTCGTTGGCTTGGTAAGAAAATATGGTTGCCAGTTTCAGGTTGTGTAACCCTTCCTTTTTCTTTTGGTAGAAAAGGTTGTAGTATGCTATTAATGTTTCAACGCTTGACACGCATAGTATTGCCGTAAACTCCCGACTGTGTGTTTTACGATTGTGATTTGCGATAATGTAATCCGTTATATTATTTAATCGCTGGGGGGCATCCATTACTTCCGCTTCGTCAATTGCCTCCACATTTATGTCGATGATGTGGTCCTTCTTTTTAAAAGTTCGGATATACTCCACCGAAAATTTTAAAACATTTTCGTCTCGAATTGCATCGGTAATAACATACTTGTGTAAACAATCGCCAAATAACATTTTGGTTGTTCGTTTACCGTACTCGTTACTACCAGCATTTTCTTCAAAAATAGGTGTACCCGTAAATCCGAACATTTGGCATCCCGTAAAAAACTTTTTAATCGTTTCGTGAGTTTTACCGAATTGTGAACGGTGACATTCATCGAAGATGAAAATAATTCGTTTGTCTTTCAGGTCTTCCATCCTACCCAGATACCGCTGTTTGCTGATGGCTGTATTAAGTTTTTGAATAGTTGTAACAATTAGGTTACTATCACCTTCCAATTGTTTTACCAACGTATTGGTATTGTTTGTCCCGTCAATACTTCCCTTACTAAAACTGTTAAATTCCTTGGTCGTTTGGTAGTCCAAATCTTTACGGTCAACGACAAATACAACCTTATGAACCTTTTGAAATGATGTTAAAATCTGGGCGGTTTTAAAGCTCGTGAGGGTCTTTCCCGAACCTGTGGAGTGCCAAATATACCCAAACTTTCTGGTGGTCTTAACACGCTCTATAATGGCTTCTACGGCATAGTACTGATACGGTCTGAGAACCATCAAAATCTTCTGCGATTCGTTTAATACCACATACTTGGTAATCATTTTAGATATGTGGCAGGGTTCCAGAAAAATATCGGTAAATGCTGATAGTTGAGTGATTAGTTTATTATCAACATCACTCCAAAAGAATGTTTGTTTGAATGAACGTACTTTAAGCGGACTATTTGCATAGTATTTGGTATTTACCCCGTTACTAATAACAAATACCTGAATAAACTGAAATAAACCATAACCTGCACCGTAGGAATGACGTTCATAACGATTGGTTTGATTAAACGCTTCTTTCAGTTCCAAACCCCGTCTTTTTAGTTCAATCTGGACCAGGGGCAAACCGTTAATGAGAATAGTAACATCGTAACGGGTTTTGTATGTACCTTGCATATTTACCTGTTGTGTAACCTGAAACTGATTCTGACACCAGTGTATCTGATTTATTAGTTCAATGGTTTTGGTTTCACCCTGTTCGTTGGTATATGGTACACGGTCACGCAAAATCTTTGCCCGTTCATATATATTTCCTCTATTAATGTAGTTTAGTATCTGGGTAAAATCGTTGTTCGACAAGCTAACCTTATTGTGAACTTCCAGTTGCTGCTTCAGGTTAATGAGCAGGTCTGCTTCATCATTTATTTCAGCCTTTTTATACCCCAATTGCACCAACTGAGCCACTAAGCTATTTTCTAATATTTGTTCAGGTTGGGTGTTCATTATTACAAAGTAGTTTGTTCGACAATTCCTTCAATAATAGATTCAGCTATTAAAATATCGTTTTCATAATAGTCCCGACTTTTTTCCATATTGCTGTAATATTGATTTGGTTGTGGCAATTCGTATTTGCCCATCCAAATCAAGTTTTCCGTCACTCTATCAAAAAAATCAGCATATTCAGAGTAGGCTTCATCTAAATTTTTACGGTACATTTCTTTTAAATTATGACTCCTGTCCCACTTATAATTCTTTTCAAATTCTAATATTTTTTTTCTGATAGTTTCAATATTCCTAAACTCCTTAATTTTCCCAGCGTCCAAATCAAGCTGAAGCTTTTCAAAGCATTTTTTTTCTTTAAATATAATCAACCCTTTAATTGCATTTTCAAGAGCTAATCCTATTAGCAGTAAAAGAGAACCCCGATAACTGGCAAAATCAAATGCAAACTTGTCTTCAAAAATTTTATTTTCTGCTATCAACTTCTTGATATAAGTGTCAAATAGTTTTGCCGAATGCAAATGTTTTTGGGCAGATGACAACCATTCATAATGATTTGTAAATCGCTGATAATAATTAATCTCCAAATTC
>JAHRWO010000296.1 GCA_019105125.1 Flavobacterium sp. | reverse complement strand
TATGTACTTTCGATGACGATTCCGAATGATAATTCAGATGAAGTGATAAAAATTAAAGCGCCTATTGAAGACGCTTTAATTGATAGATTAAAAAAATAAATTATTTCATTGTTGTCCGATAAAAAAGAAGCCAAATTAATGGCTTCTTTAAAGTAATCGTAAATTTGTGTTGTGAAACATAAAAAACGATGAGTAAAAGTAGTTATTTTTCTAGTAAATCTGTTTTCGGACAGCTGATTTCTTTAATCGATGATAAAAAAATTAAAGAAGCAGTCAACAAACATGATTCTGATAGATACATAAAGCGTTTTAAGAGTAAAGATCATTTGATTAGCATGCTTTTTTGTTCGTTTGCCAAATGTAATTCACTTCGAGAAGTATCTGGAGCAATGCTTGGATTGTCAGGAAAAACGGAAAGTTTTCAGTTGAGTCATATTCCAAAGCGAAGTACTTTGTCAGATGCAAATAAGAATAGAAAGGTTGATTTTTTTGAAGAAATTTACAATAAACTACTACAAGAGTATGGTTCCATTTTATCGGACAGCCGAATAGAAGATGTTCTGAATAAGCAAGTTAAAATAGTTGATAGTAGCACCATTAGCTTGTTTAAAAATATTTTGAATTGCGTTGGTCGTAAGTCTAAAGAAGGTAAAAGTAAGGGTGGAATAAAAGTTCATACGGTTATAAATGCTGATGAAATAGTACCTAAATTAGTTTGGTTTAGCCCAGCTACCAGACATGACCACAACTTTTTAGAGAAGTTAAAATGTGATGATAATACGATTTATGTTTTTGATAAGGGTTATAATGATTACAAGGCATTTGAACATTTTACTGTTCAAAAAACTGGTTTTGTAACTCGATTAAAAGACAATGCTTCCTATAGAAAAATTGAAGAATTAGACATTGAAGGAAGAATTCATAGTGGTGTTTTAAAAGACGAAATTATTGAAGTTAATGCTAAAAAAGACAAAGAAATAAGTTCTTTAAAATTACGAAAAGTTACTTTTTATGACAGAGAGAGCAAACGAGAATTTGAGTTTTTAACCAATTTATTTGAATTAAGAGCTGATTTAATTGCAGGATTATACAAAATCAGGTGGCAAATTGAGTTAGTTTTCAAACAATTGAAACAGAACTTTCCATTACGTTACTTTTTAGGAGATAATGAAAACGCTATTAAAATACAAATATATTGCGTTTTAATTGTAAATCTGTTACTAGCTGTAATTCAAAAAAAACTCAAAAGAAGTTGGGCATTTTCAAACTTAGTTAGTTTTTGTAAAATTCATCTTTTTAATTACATCCAACTAATGAAATTTTTAGAAAACCCAGAAAAAGATTGGAAAATAGTAAAATCAGAGGTAGAGCAATTATCATTTTTTTAAAGCCTAATTTTTGAAAATCGCTTTAAACAAAAATTAAACAACTGATTAACAATTAAATAAAAAACAAAAAAGTCCGATTTAAATTTTTATCGGACATTAATGCTACAAAATATAAATTTCAACCTCTTTTAAAGCAATTTTAAAGAAGTTTATTTTTTAGTTAAAGTTTAGTGCTTACAATTGAGTTTTTATGTGTTTCAGTGGTGCATTTGGAATGACAAAAACCATGTCTTTTTTCCTATTTTTCAAGCTTTTATCTTAAATTTTAAATGACTTTGTAGTAGATATTTATAAAATGCTACAAAATCAAAAAACTGTGAAACGTTATCAAGCTAAGCTTTGTTTTTACTTATAAATCAATAAGTTATAAATATTTAGTATATTTGATAAGCAAATAACCCAAATTTCATTAAAAACTAAACCTTTTCTGTAGCAACATTAAAAAAAAATTCTACAAACTAAAAAGGCGAAAATGACAAATCCCCAAGAAAACGTAGTATGGATAACGGGTGCTTCATCTGGCATTGGTAAATCTATGGCTTTTGAATGGGCAAAATTGGGATATAAAGTAGCACTTTCCTCCAGACGTAAAGAACTACTAGACGAAGTTGCAACGAACATCAAACAATCAGGCGGAGAAGCATTAGTACTTACATGTGATATAATGGACGAAACCGCAATTAAAAATACCGTCCAACAAATCATTTTAGCTTGGGGACGATTGGATGTCGTTATAGCAAATGCTGGCTTTGGTGTTTTTGGAAGTTTAGAAAAACTTACTGCAAAAGATTGGAACAGACAATTCCAAGGTAATGTTACTGGCTTAGCCTTAACCGTTAAATATGCCCTACAGCATTTGAAGAAAACCAACGGAAGAATTGGCTTAGTAGGAAGTGTAGGCGCCTATATTCCAAGTCCAAACCTAGGAGCTTATGGTGCTTCAAAAGCTGCAGTAAATTCAATTGGTCTAACTTTACAAGTAGAATTAATGGGTACTGGCGTAAGTTGCACCACACTTCATCCTGGATTTGTAGCTTCAGAAATTACAAGAATTGACAACAATGGTGTTTGGCATCCAGAGCTACCTGATCCACGTCCAGCAAATTTAATTTGGCCCACAGATAAAGCGGCAAAAGTGATGATAAAGGCTATTTTAAAACGCAAAAGAAATTATATTTTCACTACACACGGTAGAATATTCGTTTGGATACAACGCTGGTTCCCTGGTTTGATGAGATTCATAATTTCAAAAAGTCCAAAACCCGATTCTTAATAAAAAATCCCGAGTTTTCACTCGGGATTTACTTATTCTATTTCTTTCACGCCTTTTATAAAAAGCCACTTCATGAAGATTTTTTCACCGTTATGGGTTTTAATTGCTTGGAATTTTGGAGCTAAGATCAATGCCACCATAAATCCCGTCATCGGAACCCAAAAACCATTCAAATGCGTAAACGCATCTACTAAGTATAAAGTGGGTAAA
>JAHRWO010000278.1 GCA_019105125.1 Flavobacterium sp. | reverse complement strand
ATTCATGATTCGGGTATAATCCGATGGATATTCAGCTTCTATTTTGTTGATTTGCTCCACTGTATAATCAATACACCATTTTGCAATATAATTGGTGTAGAAGTTATTGTTTACGTTGTTTTCGTATTCATTTGGTCCCGTAACACCCAGAATAACATATTGATTTCTGTACGTTGAAAAAGTAGCTCTTTGATGCCAAAAACGCGCAATTCCGATTAAAACTTCTAAGCCTTTTTCTGGAATATAGGAATAATCACCTGTAAATCGGTAATAGTTATAAATAGCGAAAGCGATGGCACCATTTCTGTGAATTTCCTCGAAAGTAATTTCCCATTCGTTGTGACATTCTTCTCCATTCATCGTTACCATTGGATACAAAGCAGCTCCGTTTTTAAAACCTAATTTTTCGGCATTTTCGATGGCTTTATCTAATTGATTGTATCGATACGCTAATAGATTTCTTGCTACTTGTTGGTCTTTGGTAGCCATATAAAAAGGAATACAATAGGCTTCGGTATCCCAATAAGTAGAACCACCGTATTTTTCACCTGTAAATCCTTTTGGACCAATATTTAATCTGGAATCTTTTCCTAAATAGGTTTGATTCAATTGGAAAATATTGAAACGAATTCCTTGTTGGGCTTTTACATCGCCATCAATAGTAATATCGCTCATTTCCCAAATTTTAGCCCAAGCTTGTTTTTGGTTTTCAGTTAATTGAGCAACTCCAATTTCTAATGCTTTTGCAATGCTTTTTTTAGCAGCTAAAATCGTGTCCTCATGATTCATTGAAACGGTGTAACCCCCAATTTTTTGAATGGTAGTCGACTGCCCTTTTGTAACCGCAACTTGATAGCAAAATTGAATCTTTTCTTTCGTTTCTTCAACACTCACTGGAGCTACACTCAAATTAGAACCTTCTAACAAAATACTATTTTGCATAAAAGTAGTTGCCGTGAAATGCGTTTTGAAAGTTCTTGCGGTTACGAAAGCTTCATTGCCCGAATGTTTTACGCTAATTGGTTCCCAAAACTTTTCTTCCCAATTGGCATCTTCGTTATGAACTCCAGCGTCAACATAAGGTTTGAAAACAATTTTTGCATCCGAATTCAAAGCGGTGATTTCGTAGTTAATAACGCCAACTTCATCCAAATCTAAAGACAAGAAACGTTGTACTTTGACAGTAATTTCGGTTCCGTTTACTAAAGTTGCTTGGAAAGAACGATAATAAATTCCTTCTTTCATGTTCAACTCACGACGGAAATTTGAAACCGACTGACATTTGGCTAAATCTAAATTTTCGCCATTGATTTCGATGTCAATTCCTATCCAATTTGGTGCGTTTAATACTTTTGCGAAGTATTCCGGATAACCATTTTTCCACCAACCTACTTTTGTTTTATCGGGATAATAAATTCCGGCAATGTAGCTTCCTTGAAACGTTTTGCCCGAATAGTGCTCTTCAAAATTAGCGCGTTGCCCCATAGCACCATTTCCGATACTAAATAAACTTTCAGAAGATTTAACTCGCTCTGCATCAAATCCTTCTTCAATAATCGACCAATTGTCGGGTTTTATATAATCTTGATTCATTTTTGTAATATGTCAATTTTGTTAATGTGTCAATTAGTTAATTTCTTAACCAATTAATTGAGATAAAAAGGTTTCATCAATAAAAGTGAAATCTTTAAAATTGTACTTTGCTTCGTGTAAAACGGTTGCATCACCGATTCCTACACTAATCATGTTGGCAATATTAGCCGCTTGAATTCCCGCTACTGAATCTTCAAAAACGATGGCATTTTCATTGGAAACACCAACCAATTGTGCTGCTCTTAAAAATACTTCCGGATCTGGTTTTGCGTTGGAAACGTCATTTCCATCAACGATAGCATCAAAAAAGTGCATAATGTTAGTTTTTTCTAAAATAGGTCGCGCGTTTTTACTTGCCGAACCCAAAGCAATGAATTGGTTTTTACTTTTCAGATATTCCAATACTTTTAGTACACCTGGAAGAATTTCGCTTTCGTCCATGTCTACTAAATAGGAAAGGTATTCTTCATTTTTTTGAACCAACCATTTGTTTTTATCTTCTTGGGAAGCTTCAACATTACCCAATTCTAAAATAATATCTAACGAACGGACACGGCTTACACCTTTTAAACCTTCGTTATGTTCGTGCGTAAATTCGATTCCTAATTGGTTGGCCAACTTTTGCCAAGCTAAAAAATGATATTTAGCCGTGTCAACAATTACGCCGTCAAGGTCGAATATGAATGCTTTTTTCATGGTCTAAATATCTTTTTGATCTTTAACTTTTAACACCAAAAGTGCTGCCAATAGGAAACTTACACCACTCATAACAATAGCATAAATAGCATGGTCGTTATAAACGTATTTCACTAAAGGACCACCAATTAAGGCATTGATAATTTGTGGAATTACAATAAAGAAGTTGAAAATCCCCATGTAAACACCCATTTTCTTAGGCTGAATGGAACCCGCTAAAATAGCATAAGGCATGGCTAAAATACTTGCCCAAGCAAATCCGACTAAAACCATTGAGAATATTAAAGCCTCTTTGTTAGGCATAAAATACATCGAGATTAATCCGATTCCACCTAAAACTAAAGAAAGTGCGTGTGTTTTTCTCCGTCCAATTTGTTTTGCGATGTAAGGCAACGCAAATGCTACTACAGCAGAAACTGCATTGTAAACTCCGAAAATAATTCCTACCCAATCTCCTGCTGATTGAAATTCTGGACTTTTCGTATCACCTACTGATAACCCATAAATGTGTTGGGCAATTGCCGGAGTTGTAAAAACCCACATACCGAACAATCCAAACCAAGAAAAGAATTGCACCCAACTTAGTTGACGCATTGTTTCTGGCATTTTTGCAAAATCTGAAAAAACATCTGAAAGTTTGGCTTCTTTGGTTTCGCCAATAGCTACTTTGTGTTCTTTCTCGTCTCTAAATTGTTCTAATTCTTCAGGAGAATATTCTTTAGTTGTAAAAATGGTAACTAAAATGGAAGCGACTAAAATTACAGCTCCAATAATAAAAGAATAAATTAAGTTTAGTGGAACAGCTGAAGTTTCTGAAGGTTGATTACTGATTCCAAACCAATTGGTTAAAACATAAGGCAACCATGATCCTACCACGGCACCTATTCCAATTAATGCGGTTTGTACGCTAAAACCTAAAGTATGTTGGTCTGCTCTTAAATTATCTCCTACCAAAGCTCGGAAAGGTTCCATTGCAATGTTAAAAGACGCATCCATAATCATTAACATTCCGGCACCCACCCAAAGAGCAGGCATGAAAGCAATGAATATTTCGGCTTGCGGCATTAAAATTAAACCAACTGATGCTAGGATTGCTCCTGCTAAGAAATAAGGTTTTCTTCTACCAAATTTAGACCAAGTATTATCGCTGTAATGTCCGATTATCGGTTGCACAATTAATCCCATTAGAGGAGCAATTATCCAAAACCATGATAATTCATGAACATCGGCACCAAAAAGCTGAAGAATTCTACTTGCGTTAGCATTTTGTAGGGCAAAACCCATTTGGATTCCCAAAAAACCGAAACTCATGTTCCAAATTTCCCAGAAACCTAATTTACGCTTTTCCATTATCGTAATTTATTGATTAATAAATCGATAAGCGTTCTATATGCTTATCAAAACTTATGTTTTTAGAAGTGAAGTTACAAGCTTTGATATCACAAATATAAAAGGTTATTTTGAATAAATAATCGCTTTTTGTCAAATATTTTTTATTCGAATAGTGTAAATTGAAATTTTAATTAATTGATTTCCAATAAATTAAACTCAACTATCACGATTTCGTAGATTCTCGAATTATTAGATTCGTTTCGATGATTTCGGTTTTGTAATGTTCGTCTTCTTCATCTTCTAATTCCAATCTTTTGATTAACATTTCGGCAGCTTTTCTTCCCATTTTAATACCATTTTGACTGATGGTTGTAATGGTTGGAGTAGAATATTTAGAGATGATTCCATCTGTGAAAGCTACAACCGATAAATCTTCTGGAATTTTGATTCCTTTTGACATTGCTAATTTAATGGCTGTTACCGCAAACAATTCGTTAACCGCCAAAATAGCATCAACCGTTTGATTTTCTAATAATTCATTAATTTTTTCATCACAATGTTCTGTGTCTTCTATACGAATTATTAAGTTTTCATCTACTTCTATTCCGTGATCATGTAAAACGTTTAAATAACCATCTGTTCTTAACTTTCCTACACTTACATAATCAACAGTTGTTAGTAAGGCTATTTTCTTTAATCCTTTTGAAATCAAAAAATTAGTTGCTTCATAAGCCGCTAATTGGTCGTCAATAATTACTTTATCGCACATGATATCATTGGAAATTCTATCAAAAAGAACCACGGGCATTCCTTGATTAATCACTTCTTGAAGATGATGAAAATCTTTCTTTTGTTGGGTTTCTTTTGATAGCGACATGATAAAACCATCGGTACTGCCATTGGCTAACATTTCCATATTGATGACTTCTTTATCGAAAGACTCGTCAGATAAGCACACAATAACGTTGTAACCACATTCGTTTGCTACTTGTTCAATTCCACTAATTACTGTAGCAAAAAAGTGATGTACAATCTCTGGAATGATAATACCAATTGTCTTAGTTTTCTTATTCTTTAAACTTAACGCAATGTTATTAGGCTTATAGTTGTATAATTTAGCAAAAGCTTGTACTTTTAAGCGAGTATCTTCGCTGATTTCTGGGCTATCACGAAGGGATTTTGAAACTGTTGAAATAGACACATCTAATTCTTTTGCGATTTGCTTTAAAGTAACTTTTCTTCTCATAAGAATTTTAGTCGGTTATAATTTTTTAATAAATGTAACTTATTTTTTTTGGTATTGCAATATTATGCTAAAAAATAGCTTAAATCCATAAAGTTTTCAACACGAAAACGTTTTCGAAAGGTTTTTCGCAAAACTCAATTTTTTTTGTATAGATTTTTACATAAATTTAACATTAGAAGTGAATTTACAAGCAACTAAAAACAATCTTAACTAATTAATTTGTATGAAAACACTGCAAAAAAAATTATTACTTTTGCTACTGATTTTACCTTTTGGCATGATGGCCCAAAGCACTCTTAAGGGAGTTGTTTTAGATGGCTCTTCTAATCAACCATTGCCGGGAGTTAATGTATTAGTACAAGGTACTACAAAAGGAACCACCACTGATTTTGATGGTAATTTTGTTCTTACAAATATCCAAAAAGGAGAGCGAATTCAATTTTCTTATATTGGATTTAAGAATGAGGACATAGTGTATGATTCTCAAACAAATATTACGATCAAACTATTTGAAGATCAAAAAGAGTTAAAAGACGTTGTTGTTATTGGTTATGGAACGGTTAAAAAGAAAGATGCAACTGGTTCGGTTTCTACAATTTCGTCGAAAGACTTTAACAAAGGGACTGTTGTTACAGCAGAAAATCTTTTAAATGGAAAAATTGCCGGTGTAAGTATTAATACCGGTGGAGGTGCACCAGGTTCGGGTGCAGAAATAAGAATTAGAGGGGGAAGTTCTTTGTTAGCGTCAAATGATCCATTGATCGTAATTGATGGATTGCCAATCTCAAATATAGGGGTTTCAGGAGCTACATCGGTTTTGTCCTCAATCAACCCTAATGATATTGAAAGTTTTACAGTTTTAAAAGATGCTTCTGCTACAGCTATTTATGGTTCTAGAGCATCTAATGGTGTAATTTTGATTACCACTAAAAAAGGAAGCAAAGAACTTACTGTTGATTATAATTTTCAATACGGTAGCGGTAAAAAATTCAATGATATTGACATTTTTTCAGCTCAGGATTACAGAAACTTAATAAATGATATCGGTACGCCTCAGCAAATTGCTATGCTAGGAACAGCAAACACTGATTGGCAAGAAGCAATTTACAGAAGAACAGATTTTGTAGATAACAACTTATCTATTAAAGGTAATTTATTTAAAACTATACCTACAAGATTATCACTAGGAAATACTTATCAAGAAGGTCTAAGACTAACGAATAATTTCAATAGAAATTCACTTTCTGTAAGCATGAACCCTAGTTTTTTTGAAAATCACCTTAAATTAAATATCAATGCTAATTATACAAATCAAAAAAATAGATTTGCCGATGGCGTTGAAGGTGCAGCAATAAGATTTGACCCTACTCAACCCATTTACGACCCTTCAAATCCAAGTGGCTTTTTTGAATACATAACAGGATTTAATAATGGAAGTGCAGTGTATGCAAATCCTTCTATTGCTAACCCTGTTGCTCAGTTATTACAAACTAATGACAGAGGTTTGAATAATCGTTTTTATGGAAATTTTCAAGTGGATTACAAATTTCATTTTTTACCTGAGTTGAGAGCAGTTGTAAACCTAGGTTACGACAACAACGATGGATCTAGAAATGTATATCGTTCTGCATTAGCACGTTCAGGGTTTTTAAATAATAATATATCTTTAGGAACTAACTTCAATGAGTCTAATACACGAATTAATAAATCATTAGATTCTTATTTTATTTACAACAAAACGTTAGGCGATTTTGAAATTGAAGGTACAGCTGGTTATGCTTATCAAAAATTTGAAAACAGTGGTTTAACTGGTTTCAATGCAGCTAACCCTACAGCAGTTCAAAGAGCTTATGTGGACAATGATATTGTATTAATTGGATTTTTTGGTAGAGCTAACGTAAATTTCAAAGATAAATATTTATTTACGTTTACTTACAGAAGAGATGGTACTTCACGATTTGGTGAAAACAACAGATGGGGTAATTTCCCAGCAGCAGCTTTTGCATGGAAAGTAAAAGAAGATTTCTTCAAAAATTCTAATGTGCTTTCCGATTTAAAATTACGTTTAGGATGGGGTATTACGGGCCAACAAGAAATTGGAGAGTCATTATTTTACAGACAGTTATATAATATAGGAGACGCAAATTCTCAATATACTTTTGGTAATAATCCAATTAATGTAGCTGTGCCAACCGCTTACGGACCATTAAAATGGGAGGAAACCACTACATATAATGCTGGTTTAGATTTTGGAATTAGCAACAATCGTTTGTCAGGAAGTGTAGATTTATTTTACAAAAAGTCAAATGATTTATTTCAAATAGGACCATTTGCAGATGGTGGAAATTATTCTAACCAAGGACCTCAAAACGTAGGTGACATGAGCACAAAAGGTATCGAGTTAAATCTAAACTACAGCATCATTAAAAACGAAAATACTAGTTGGGATGTTAATTTTAATGCTACCAAATATGAAAGAAGAATCGACAAGATTGCTGCAGGTGTTCCAATTTATACTGGATTCACAGGTGTAGGAACAGGAGGAACCTCTCAAATTTTAGCAGAAGGGTATACCCCTAATTCTTTCTTTGTTTACAAGCAATTATATGATACTACAGGATCTCCGATAGAAGGTGCATTTGCCGACTTAAATGGTGATGGTATTATTTCAGGTGAAGACCGTTACATTTATAAAAATCCAGATCCAGATCTTTTATTAGGATTTTCTTCAACTTTCCGTTATAAAAATTTAGATTTTGGTTTCAATTTAAGAGCTAGTGTAGGTAACCGTATTTTAAATACAATAAAATCTACAGGTTCATATTATTCTCAGCTTGAAAACGGACAGCTTCAAAATGTTTCAACAAATGTTTTATATACTAATTTCCAGTTTCAAAATGGAGAAAATGTATTATCAGATATGTTTGTTGAAAATGGTTCTTTCCTAAGAATGGATTATGCAACTATTGGATATACATTCCCAAAATGGTTAGATGGTAAAGCATCTTTAAGACTTTTTACAGGTCTACAAAATCCATTTATTATCACTAAATATTCTGGTTTAGACCCAGAAATTAATGGTGGTATTGATGCAACTATTTATCCAAGACAAAAACAAGTTTTGTTTGGAGCAAATGTTAAATTCTAAAAAAATATGATTATGAAAAAAATAAAATTAACATTGTTTGCACTTTTGAGCTTAAGTGTTTTTCTTCAGTCTTGTGTAGATGATTTAGATGTTATTCCCGAGGGAGAAACACAATTATCTGTTGAAGAATTTTATGCACAACCAGGAGCTTATAAGCAGGCACTAGGTGGGGTATATGGTAATCTTTCATTAACAGGGACATCAGGAGCAGAATCTTCTAACATAGGAGGAGTAGATGCTGGAACAAGTCAGTATGGTCGAGTTTTATGGTATTTACAAAATTTATCTACAGATGAGGTAATTTGGAGTTACGAAAATGATCCTGGGACTAGAGAAATTCAAAGAAATATTTGGAACGCAACTAATCCAATCATTAGAGGAATGTTTAGCCGCGCTACTTATCAGATTGCTTTGGTTAATGAGTATTTAAGACAGACTAGTCCGGCAGTGCTTAGTGGAAGAGGAGTAACAGACCCACAACTTTTAAGCGATATTCAGTTATATAGGAAAGAAGCTCGTGCTTTACGTGCATTAGCCTACTATCATCTAATGGATTTATTTGGCAAGGCTCCATTTGTAACTGAAAACGACGCAATTGGTACAGCAGGGCCAGAGTATGGAAGAGATCAGTTGTTTACTTACATTGAAACCGAGCTGAATGAAATTATTCCAGATTTAAAAGCACCAAGAACTAATGAATATGGTAGATTAGATCAGGCTTTTGCCAAGATGATTTTAGCTAAAATGTATTTAAATGCAGAAGTTTATATTGGTCAACCAAAATACCAAGAATGTATGACGGCTTGTTTGGATATTTTACAGGCAGGTTATAGTTTGAATACTAATTATCTTAATAATTTTAAAGCAGATAACCATACTTCACCAGAAATGATTTTTTCACTTCAATCTAATGGAGAAGTAACTCAAAACTATGGACCAAGTACTATTATTATTAATGGACAAGTAGGTTCCCTTGAAGACAATGGCGCTCAGTTTGGTGTTGGAGGCTGGGGAGGTGCTTTACGATTGAGAAAACAATTTGTCCAAAAATTTAATGGTGATGAGTATATAACGGATGTTAGAAATACTATTATTTCTGGTTCTAGAGATATAGAAATTACTGATATTGCAAATCGTGATCAAGGTTATGTGTTGGCTAAATTTTCTAATATTTCATCAACTGGTGTAGCTGGTATCAGTACTACTTTCGTTGAAACAGATTTTCCATTATTCCGTTATGCTGACGTCATGTTAATGTATGCAGAGGCACAAGTTAGAAAAGATGGCACAGCAAATACTACTTCGCTTGGTTATATAAATGAATTAAGAACAAGAGCTAATAATGGCTCAACCGTTAATAATGTTTCTTTATCGCGTGTAACTCTTGATTTTATTTTAGACGAAAGATCAAGAGAGTTACATTGGGAAGCACACAGAAGACAAGATTTGATTCGTTTTAATAAATATACAGGAGGAAGTTACAATTGGGCTTGGAAAGGAAATGGGACAAATGGAATTGGAATAAGTAATCATTTGAGAGTTTATCCAATACCAGAGTCTGCTTTAGCTTCAAATCCAAATTTAACTCAAAACACCGGATATTAATTTTAAATAAATATAAAATATGAAAAATATATTAAAAACTTTATCAGTAATTTTACTTACACTATTCACAATATCTTGTGAAGACGAGCAAGACTTAATGTTTTCGGTTCCAGAAGGTTCTTTTTCAATAATTACACCTACAAGTGGAGAATCAGTTGTGTTGTCAGAGGCAACTCTTTCAAATCCAGCGTTAACATTAACTTGGAGTCCTATGGATTATACCACTCCAACAGCGGTAACTTATACAGTTCAAATTGCATTAGATGGAACTGATTTTGCTAATCCAATTGATTTAGGTACCACAACTAATACAAATGCTACATTTCTTTCTAATGAATTTAATTTAAAATGTTTAGAAGCTGGAGCAACCCCATTTGTTCAGAGCGCTATCAATATCAGAATTAAAGCTTCAACAGGTTCAACAGGGAGTCAAGAAGTTTATTCCAACACAATTAATTATTTAGTAACTTGTTTTGGATGTTTAAATCAGTATGCTGTAGGAAGTGCATTAACACAATCAGGTTGGGATTGGTCTACTCCAAGAGTGTTGTTGTGTGATAACGGTGTTTTAACAATGACTGCAGATTTTACAAATGCTAGTGGAACTGCATTTAGATTTTTTACAAATCAAGGTGATTGGTCGTCTGGTAGAAATTATCCATGGTACGTAAATGAAGGCTATAAAATTGTTTCTACTTTAACAGATGCATTAGATGGTGATAATAATTTTAAAATGAATGGTACTTCAGGAAGATATAAATTAACTTTAGACACAAACAATAAAACAATTAACATGGCTAAAAGAACCTTAACTACAGGAGATTTAGATTTAGAGCCTACATCAGATTGGTTAGTTGGTGCTGCTACTCCAGGAGGTTGGTCTTGGGCTGGTAATAGTGAAACAGAGTTTGGCGAGGTTAGTAATGGTATTCATGAAGTAGCATTGCGATTAACAAATAATGAAACTTTCCGAGTATTTTTAAACAATAATGGTGGTGACAGTTGGGATTTAGGCTCTAGAAATTATCCATGGTATGTTAATGAAGGTTACACTATAGACTCAGAATTAATTAATGCTAACGATGGTGATTCAAATTTTAGATATACTGGTCCTACAGCAATTCGAATTCTTAGAATTAATAGCATTACCAAAGTTATTGAAGTTTTATAAAAAAATAATCAATTAGGGCTGCTTTTGCAGCCCTTTTTTCAACAAACAGCTATGAGAAAAACACTTTTATCAATTCTTTTTATTTTATTAAATTTTTTTCTGATTAATGCTCAGGTTACTATAACACCAAGCGTTTTTAATGTTAATGATCAGATTACGATTACCGTCTCAACAGCAAATCAAAGTTGTAATCAATTAGGCTCAACTCCTTCAAAAGTTTATATGCATGCGGGAATTGGAAACGAAGCAAATGCTTTTGGTTTCTCAGTAATTGGAAATTGGGGTCAAGATGATTCAGTTGGATTAATGACTAATAATGGGAATGGTACTTGGAGTATTACTTTAACACCGAGTACTTATTTTGGTATTAACGCTACCCAACAAACTAATGCCACTAAATTAGGTATGGTGTTCCGAAATGCTAATGGTAGTCAAACCTTAAAACTACCACCAGCTTGTGGTGATTTTATTTTTAATATTGGTACATTTCAAGTTAATTTGGCAACACCTTTAAACAATAGTGCTACCATAATAAATTCTGGAGGCAATTTAAATATAGCGGCTTCTAATACAGGAGGAAATGCGTTCTACAATTTAAAAGCTAATGGGGTTAGCATCCATACTAATATTACATCAAACTATTCATATAATCATGTTAACATAACTTCCAATACTAATTATGAACTTGAAGTAACGCTAGGTTCTACAACAATTGTAAGACGATTTTCTGTTGTTGTAAATCCCGGTCTAGTTTCTCAAGCTATTCCTGCAGGAGTTGAAAATGGTATTAATTATAACGAAACCGATAATACTAAAGTAACACTTGTTTTAGAGGCTCCAGGAAAGGATTTTGTATACGTAGCAGGTAGTTTTAATAACTACACACCAAATAATAATTACGTAATGAAAAAAGATCCAACAACTGGAAAGTTTTGGTTGGAATTAAATGGTTTAACTCCGGGCGCAGATAACACTTATCAATATTGGGTAGTAGATCAAACGCCAATAAGTAACTCGCCAACTTTAGTAAAAGTTGCAGATCCTAATTCAACATTAGTTTTATCACCTTACGATGATTCATCAATTCCAAGTGTTTCATTTCCTAATCTTCCTAGCTATCCAGCTGGTCAAGAACGCGAAGTAACTTGGTTTAAAACCGGACAAACTTCATACAATTGGCAAGTTACTAATTTTTCAAAACCAGATAAAGACAAATTAGTGATCTATGAACTTTTGATTCGTGATTTTGATGCTAATAGAAACTATCAAGATGTAATCAATAGAATACAATATTTTAAAAATTTAGGTATAAATGCTATTCAGTTAATGCCAATTATGGAGTTTGAGGGAAATGAGAGTTGGGGATATAACACAGCATTTCATATGGCTTTAGATAAATTTTATGGTACTCCTGAAAAATTTAAAGAATTAGTAGATTTATGCCATCAAAATGGAATAGCTGTTATTCTTGATATTGCTTTCAACCATGCTTTTGGAAGAAATCCTTTAATTAGAATGTGGATGAACGATGGAGATGGAGATGGATGGGGAGGACCAGCTAGTGATAATCCTTATTTTAATACATCGGCAAGACACAGTTACAGTGTGGGTGAAGATTTTAATCACGCTTCGCAATTAACGCGTAATTATGTAAAACAAACTATAAAACACTGGATTACAGAGTTTAAAATTGATGGATTTCGTTGGGATTTAACCAAAGGATTCACTCAAAATTGTACCGCTGGCGATGACACATGTACAAATTCTTATCAACAAGATCGAATTGATGTTTTAAAAGAATATGCCGATTATTCATGGAGTTTAGATGCTAATCACTATGTAATTTTCGAACATTTAGGAACCGATACTGAAGAACAACAATGGGCAAATTATAGATTGAATGAAGGCAAAGGAATTATGATGTGGGGAGAAATGTATACGCAATATAAAGAATTAGCCATGGGGTATGATACTCAAAATATTACAAGAATGGGGCATTCTAGTAGAGGTTTCAATGGAAAAAGATTAATTGGTTATCCGGAAAGCCATGATAAAGATCGATTGATGTATGAAGCTATAACTTATGGAAATGGAGGTGGATCAGCTCCTTTAAATGGAAATTTAACAAATGCACTTGCCCGAATGGGAGCAATTGGAGCTATGAGTATTTTGGTTCCAGGTCCAAAGATGATTTGGCATTTTGCAGAACTTGGAAACAATCAGTCAATCTATACTTGTACGAATGGAACAGTTAATGATGAGAGTAGTTTCTTTCCAGGAGATTGTAAATTAGATACTAAAGAACAAGTGCAGTGGACCCAAAACTGGCTTTCTGATTCAAGGAGAACAGCTATTTTGAATGATTGGTCAAAATTTATTCAATTAAAAACTTCTGAGCCTATTTTTAGTTCCGATTTTTTGATTAGTCCAGATGGGAACAACTTACGTCAAAGATTGTATGTTTTTAACAATTCATTACCTACATCACAATTAAGAAACGTTGTGGTTTTAGCTAATTTTTCAGTGAGTACACAAAGCATTAATCCAAATTTCCCTACTAATGTTTATACTTATCCTATGACATGGTATAATCTTATGGATAATAGTACAGTAACAATTTCGAGTCCTACTTCGACTATTAGTTTGGCTCCTGGTCAGTTCTTGGTTTATGGTAATCGCCCAGCGAGTACATTGTCAGATTCAGGATATGAATTTAACGAAAGTAATGTGGTGTTGTATCCAAATCCAACTCAAAATTTTTTAACAATTTCAATGAATGTAGATGAAGTTGAAATTTATACCATAACAGGACAAGTAGTAAAGTCATTCACTAATGTTATGGCTCAGCATGAATTAGATATTTCAAATTTAGAATCAGGAGTATACTTAGTAAAAATCATAAAAGATAATATAAGCCTAAACAAAAAAATAGTTAAAAAGTAAGTTAAGTTGGTTTATTTAAGCGCTTGAAGTATCAAGCGCTTTTTTTGTAGTATTTTTTCTGTATCAGTAGTAAAATAAAAACCCTTAATAATTTGATTATTAAGGGTTTGTTTTCGTAGCGAAGACGGGAGTTGAACCCGTGACCTCAGGGTTATGAATCCTGCGCTCTAACCAACTGAGCTACCTCGCCAAATGTTGGTATTACATACTTGTTGAATGCGGGTGCAAATATAAAACTAATTCTTTTGTTTGCAAATATTTTTTTGCTAAAATAAATTAAAATATTTTTTTTGTTTATTCGATTAATTCTATCTATATTTCCAACCTGAAAAATGACAAATTATGAGTGTAAAAGTAAAGTATGAATTAGAATTTCCAATTCAATCTTCGCCACAATTATTATATCAATATATTTCTACTCCTTCTGGATTGTCGGAATGGTTTGCAGATAATGTAAATTCAAGAGGAGAATTTTTTACTTTTATTTGGGATGATTCCGAAGAAAAAGCAAAATTAGCGTCAAAAAAATCAGGTGAAAGAATTAAATTCAAATGGTTAGATGAAGAGGGCAATGAAACAGATTATTTTTTCGAAATGAAAATAATGGAAGATGAAATAACTAAAGACGTTTCTATCGTAGTTTCAGATTTTGCTCATGCCGATGAATTAGAAGAATCAAAACTACTTTGGGAAAATCAAATTTCCGATTTAAAACATGTGTTGGGTTCCGTTTAAAAACTCAATAATATCAACTATATTTGTCCCGATTTAAAAGTCGGGATTTTTTATGGTAAATTTTAACGGAAATATTCAGGAAAACAGTTCAATTTCGATTGAAAATAATAGAGGATTCTTATTTGGAGATAGTGTTTTTGAAACAATTAAAGTGTTGGATAGCAAAGTGTTGTTTCTTGAAGATCACTATTTTAGATTGATGGCTTCTATGCGTATTTGTCGTATGGAAATTCCTATGAATTTTACTATGGAATACTTTGAAACCCAAATTTTAAATTTGGTCCAATCGCTAAATAATGCGAATTCATACCGTGTTCGTTTCTCCGTTTACCGAGATTCAGAAGGCTTTTACTTACCAAAGTCGCGAAATGTACAATTTATAGTAATGGCATCTCCATTAGATTTGGATTTGTATGTTTTTGGAAAAGAAAACTATGAAGTTGAGTTATACAAGGATTTTTATGTTACCAAACAATTGCTTTCTACTTTAAAAACCAATAATAAAATGCTTCAAATTACTGGAAGTATTTTTGCAGACGAAAACGGTTATGATAACTGCTTGGTTTTAAATGATGAAAAAAATGTAGTGGAGGCATTACAAAGTAATATATTCATGAAAACAGGGAATGTTGTGGTTACTCCACCAGTTTCAGATGGTTGTTTAAATGGAATCATGCGCAAACAAGTACTTGAAATTTTGAAAAAAGTAGAAGGAATCGAAGTTAAAGAGGCTTCAATTTCTCCTTTCGATTTACAAAAAGCAGATGAATTGTTCTTAACGAACGTAATTTCAGGAATTCAACCAATTACTAAATACCGCAAGAAGGAATACACTACGAGTTTCGCCGCAGATGTATTAAAAAGATTAAATGCTAAAATACGACTTAGTTAAGTAAAGGGTTTTCAGGTGCGTTTGAAAATAAAACATATTCGCCACCTTGTTCTAT
>JAHRWO010000271.1 GCA_019105125.1 Flavobacterium sp. | reverse complement strand
AGAAGTTGCTTGTTTCGATTTAGCTACGTTGGCACTAAAACGACGGATAAACTCTTCTAATTCGGCTTTTTTCTCTTCAGCTTTCTTATTTTGTTGTGCTTTCTGACGTGCTGCTAATTGTGAAGATTCGTACCAAAACGTATAATTTCCTGAATAGTGTGTAATTTTTCCGAAATCAATATCTGAAATGTGAGTACAAACCGCATCTAAAAAGTGACGGTCATGCGATACTACTAAAACCGTATTTTCATAATTGGCTAAGAAATTTTCTAACCAACCGATCGTTTCAAAATCTAAGTCATTGGTAGGCTCATCCATAATCAACACATCTGGATTTCCGAATAAAGCCTGTGCTAATAACACACGAACTTTTAACTTTCCATCCAAATCAGCCATCATGGTATAGTGATATTCTGGACCAATTCCTAAGTTAGACAACATGGTTGCTGCGTCACTTTCAGCATTCCAGCCATTCATTTCGTCAAATTGTAACTGCAATTCTCCGATTCTGTTGGCATTTTCATCTGTATAATCGGCATACAAAGCATCCATTTCTGTTTTAACAGCATGTAATACTTTATTCCCCATCATTACAGTATCTAAAACGGTATATTCGTCAAATAAGTTGTGATTTTGGTTTAAAACCGACATACGTTTTCCTGGTTCCAAGATAACTCTACCTGAAGTAGGCTCCATTTCACCAGCAATAATTTTCATGAAAGTTGATTTTCCAGCACCATTTGCTCCAATAATTCCGTAGCAATTTCCTTGCGTGAAAGTAGTATTTACTTCATCGAATAAAACTCGTTTTCCAAATTGAACCGATAAGTTTGAAACTGTTAACATTTTTATTTTTTTATTAAAATTGTTGCAAAAGTAGTAAAATAAGTAGATTTTTGAGCAGTTTAATTAATAATTAATATGACCTCATTTTAACTGTACCTTAACAACTAGATTTAAATTATTCTAATACATTTGTTCAATAATATTCAGGAGTTGATGATTAAAAATTACTTTAAATATATATTTCCAATTTACGTTGTCTTTTTTTCTTTTTTAATTTCTTGCAATAAGACTTTTAAAGAGGATGACTTTGTAGCTTATTTTGGAGGTGAAATTATAAATCCTCAAGAAAAATATGTACTTTTTTTAAAAGACAATGAGGTCGTTGACACCATCTTTTTAGATAAAAACAATAGGTTTCTTCACAAGTTTGATTCCTTGGCTCCTGGACTTTATACTTTTAAACACAATCCTGAATACCAGTACGTTTACTTCGACAAGAATGACAGCTTAATGGTCAGACTTAACACATTTGATTTTGACAATTCTGTTGTTTTCTGCGGTCGAGGTGACGAAAAAAATAACTTTTTGATGGAGTTATATCTTAAAAATGAAGCTGACAGGGACAAAATGTATGACTCATTTGACAAAGATGTAAAAAGTTTTATCAAAAATATAGATTCTAGTTTTGCAATTCGAAAATCATTTTACTTAAAAAGAAAAGCTGAAATTGGATGGAATGAAAATTTTGACATTGTAGCAAAAGCTTGTTTAGATTTTCATCATATTACAAAAAAAGAAATTTACCCATATGCACATCAATTTAGAACAGGCGAAAATATTAGAGTAAAATTACCTTCTAACTACTACGATCATCGTAAAAATGTAGATTTTGAAAATGCTCTTCTAACTAATTACTCTCCTTTTATCAAATATGTAAGTGTAATGTTGAATAATTTGGCGCTTCAGAAAGACCATTTAGATTTAAACGAGAATTCATTAGAAAACAATATTGAAAAACTCAATATAACCGATACATTAATTAAGAATCAAAAAGTTAAAAATGTGGTCTTGAATAATGTTGCGATGATGTACTTGTTAGAAGACCAAAACATGTACAACAACCAAAAGTTTATTGAGCGATATTTAAAGCTAACCACAGACGAGGACAACAAAAAAGAAATCACCGAAATTTATAATTCAGTTCAAAACTTAAAAGTTGGGAATCGTTTGCCTGAAATCAAATTAATTGACAAAAGTAAGCAAAAGGTTAATATAAACTCAATTATAAAAAAACCAACTGTTTTATTCTTTTGGACCAGTCATGCCGAATCTCACTTTGTTGCCTCTCATAGAAAGGTTAACGAATTACAGGCAAAACATCCTGAGTATGAATTCATCGCAATTAATGTGAATGATAATGAGATCAATTGGACTAACGCTTTGAAAGAATACAATTTCAAAAACACGAAAGAGCTTCATGCTGTAGATTTCGAATCCATCAGAAAACAATGGGTAATCACAAAAATTCATCGTATCATCATTTTAAATGCTGACGGAACAATTAAAAATGGTTTTGCAAACCTATTTGATGTAAATTTTGAACAACATTTGAAATAATTCATAAAAAAAGGGGATTAATTCTCTTTTTTATTCGTTTTATCTGTGAAATTCGGTAAAAATCTCTCCAGTAGTTCCGCTATCATTTATTAACGTTTTAACCTTCATAAAATTAGCGTTTAATACTACTACTTTTGAAACTTCACCATCCACAACTAAATCATCTGTTGACTCATCATAAAGATAAGTTCCACTAGAGAAAGAAGCTTCAATAGGAGTTGTTTCAGAATAATTCAAAGCCGGGATTGAAATAGTAATACTACCACTTATTACATTGTTTTCATAAGACCCATCATTTCTGAATTCAAATGTGCCTTCAGACGCTCCATCTATATTGGCGCTAAATCCGTTGAAAGTTGATGTTCCGTAAGTTCGACCTAACTGCCATACTCCCTCAATGTTAGCAACCGTTTCATCGTTAACTTCTTCTTTACTACATCCAGTTAAAAAAAGAAAAGAAAACAACAAGAAGGTTACTTTAATAGAATTGTTTAAAAATTTCATATGATTTATTTATTAAATTAATTTACATTTTTTCTTTTACCAAGTTCAAAACCAATTCAAATTGCTCTTTCTTACTTAGCGAAGAATTATCGACTTCAATAGCATCATCTGCTTTCACTAAAGGCGAATCTTCTCTATGGGTATCAATATAATCGCGTTCTTCTACGTTTTGAAGTACGTCTTCAAACGTGATGTGTTGTCCTTTTTCTACTAACTCATCAAAACGACGTTGCGCTCTGGTTTTTGAACTTGCGGT
>JAHRWO010000270.1 GCA_019105125.1 Flavobacterium sp. | reverse complement strand
TTTTGGATTCGGTTTTCGATTTTTAATCTGATGCTTGTTGCATTATTAGGACTTTTAATGCGTTATAAGATTCTGTTTGAATTTCCGCTTCTCGATCAAAAAAGTTTACAACATTCGCATTCTCATTTTGCCTTTGCTGGTTGGGTTACGCATACTTTAATGACGTTGCTCATTGCCTTTCTACAAAAACACAATACACTCAACAAAATCGCATTAAAGAAATACAATCTTATATTAATTGGGAATTTAATTTGCTCTTATGTAATGCTAATTTCCTTTATTATGCAAGGTTATGGAGCAATTTCGATTACTTTTTCAACCCTTTCTATTTTTGTTTCTTATTGGTTTGCATATGTTTTCTTTAAAGATTGCAAACAACTCGAAACAACTTCTGTAGCAACAAAATGGTTTAAAGCAGCACTATTTTTTAATGTGATATCGTCACTCGGAACTTTTGCTTTAGCTTATATGATGGCAACCAAAAACATCCATCAGAATGAATATTTAGCTTCCATTTATTACTATTTGCATTTTCAATATAATGGTTGGTTTTTCTTTGCTTGTATGGGATTGTTGTTGGATTATTTAAAAGTAACTTCAAACTCAAATCGCATTTATTCGCAATCGTTTATTTGGTTGTTTTGGTCTTGCATTGCAGGGTATTTTCTATCAACACTTTGGTTAGATTTACCACTACTGATTTATATTTTAACTGCTATTTCGGCAATTGTTCAAGTAGTTGTTTGGTATTTACTATTTAAAACTATTTTTAAAGAAAATAAATCCATCTTCGTAAATCTTCCAAATTATTTAAAATATCTGATTTTATTTATCAGTTTTGCTTTGAGTGCGAAGTTCCTATTACAATTAGGTTCCACCGTTCCTGCAATTAGTAAATTAGCCTTTGGTTTTAGACCTATAATAATTGCTTATTTACATCTGATTTTGTTAGCTGTTATTTCGCTTTTTCTATTGTTTTATATTTATGTGAATGATTTTATAGCAGTGAATAAGAAAACCGTTTTAGGACTAGTATTATTTAGCATTGGCGTTGTTTTGAATGAAGTTGTGTTAGGAATTCAAGGTGTTGCGTCTTTTAGTTATACATTAATTCCTTTTATTAATGAGGCTTTGTTTGGAATTGCCATACTTCTTTTCGCAAGTATTTTATGGACCACTTTTTTTACAAAAAAAGGATAAAAAAGTATTTTTTTATGATTCTACGCATAAAATAATCATCAGATAATCAAGTACTTTGTATATATAAATTTATACAAATATGAAAAATTCCATTAAAACTTTATTATTAGCCAGTTTACTTATCACATTTGGATGTAAACAAGGCGAAGAAACAGCTTCAGAACCAACATCTGAAACTACAGAAGTATCGTCTGGAGGACAAGAAAATGTAGTGGATGCAACATCAAATCCAAACATCGTGCAAACCGCTGCTGGAAGTAAAGATCACACTACATTAGTTACAGCAGTAAAAGCTGCAGGATTAGTAACTTCTTTAAGTAATGCTGGACCATTTACTGTATTTGCACCAACTAATGCTGCTTTTGATAAATTACCTGCTGGAACCGTAGAAGGATTATTAAAACCTGAGAAAAAAGGCGATTTAGAAAACATTTTAGGCTATCATACGTATGTAGGTTCGTTAAAAGCAGAATACATGCAAGACGGACAAGAGTTTGATATGGTATTTGGTGGAAAAGTAAAAATCACTAAAAAAGACGGAAAAACATTCGTAAACGGTTCCGAAATTGTGGCTTCCATTGAAACATCAAATGGTATTATCCATGTAATTGGCGACGTTTTACTTCCAAAATAAAAAACAATTATTAATTCATCTTTTATAAAGCTAAAAAGCGTAGACTTTAACAGTTTACGCTTTTTATTTTATAACCCTCCTAATCGGATTAAAGATCCTAAAACCAACATTGAAATTGCAATCAGAGTTACTACTATGATAAGAATCGTAACGTAATGGTATCGTTTAGGCGTAAGTTTTGGAAAAATAAAAAGTTGGGCAGAAATGGCTAATGTTAACGAAGTAATAAACAAAATAATTTTTATGGAAATTACTTTTTCGATTCCGTTTGAGAAGGAAAACCATTTGGTGATGGTAACATCATAATCGTAGGCCATTAAGATTCCAGTAATCACAAGCGTAATTAATGATGGAATTCCGATTGGTTCAAATTTATCTTTAAATGTTTTAAGTTTCTCTAAATCTTTAGTTTTGATGGCTTCAGGTAAATAACGAAAAGCTAAAATAAGATGACCTCCAATCCAAACGGTTGCAGCCAATAAATGAATGACTAATAAAAAATGATGATACATTACGCTAACGTTTTATACATAATAACATTGGCTATATTGAGTGCTCTTTCTTTGATTTCGATTGCTTTTTCGCCTTCGAATAATTCATCAACTGTTGTGGTGAATACGATTACCCAATGCTCAAAATGTTCTGGTTTCATCGGACATTTGCTGTGTAAATCTTTATGGACTTGCATTGGACTTCCGTTGTAATTTCCGGTATAGAACAAGATGTTTTCCCAAAAATCGTACATTCTAGGCAAATGAGTTTCCCAATTCACCTGGGCAATTTCCGTAAACAGAAAACCGATAACTGCATCGGTTTTGATTTTATCGTAAAAGGTATTAACTAAAACTTCAATATCTTTTTTATTTCCAATATCTGTTTTCATTTTGTAATTTTATTAAATAGAAATTACAAGTCTTTCTTGTTGAATTTTCGCATCGAAATGAAAAACGGAATAATTGCCCACAAACTCAACAATACGAATGAAATCACTAATCCAACCGAAGTCCCAAAGAAATCTTTAAAAATTGCTCCAGTATATCCCATCATAGCGGAAACATCTAAATGCAAGAGAATTTGAATTCGAGCTAAGTCAATCGGACTAAAAGCGGTGATGCCAACCATCATGTTTTCGATTGGATATTCGGCTAATTGGAACAGTAAAAACAAAACCATTCCGTCAAATAATAATGCGAAATACAACCAAATCATTATCGCTAAACCAATTCCTTTTGCTTTATCTCGGGTTAAAATCGAACTCAAAAATGCCAATGCAACAAAGATGACTGAAATCAAACAACCATTGAGCAACATCATAAAACCAATACTATCAGGAGAATTGACTAATAACGGAATTCCAGCACCTATAAAAAACGCCAAAACCATCGCCGTAGATAATCCAAAAAATAAACTCAACCAAATTTTTCTTCTTTTGATGGGTTGACTTAATAAAAGTTCTATAAATTCAGCACTATTGTACAAATAAATTGTAGCAAATAAAATGGAAACCAACGGAACTGTGAATAAAATTACGTTTAAAATCGTTAGTAATCCTTTTGACGAATTATCTTCCAAAGCAAAAGAACTCCATGATAAAATAGACAAAATCAGCGTGTAAGCCAAAACAATCTTGTTTCGGATAATGTCGGATAATATGATTTTAATGATTCGGTTCATTTTGTTTGTTCTTTAAAATTTTAGCAATCGCTTTTGAGATTTTTTCTTCACCCGTAGTTGTTTTTAATTCTTCTACTTTTTGATGAAAATGTACTTTCCCTTCTTGCATAAAAATGATTTCGGTAATTAAATCATCCAATTCACTTAGTAAATGCGACGTAATCAAAATCAATTTTCCTTTTTCTTTCTCCTTGATGATTTTTTCTTTCAAAACCTCAGCTGCTAATGGATCTAAACCAGCAGTTGGTTCGTCTAAGATCAGCACATCTGGATTAAAAAGAAAAGCTAGGACAGCACTTACTTTTTGAGTTGTTCCACCAGATAAAGTGCGCATTTGCTTGTCGAACATTTTTTCTAATTCGAAAGCGTGCAGCAAATCTTCATCCAAATCATCTGCTGAATTTCGAATCTTTTTTATCATTTCGATAATTTGACCAATTGTCATGTTATCGGGATATCTTCCAATTTGTGGCATGTAGCCAATTTTTTCGCGATACAGATACTCACCTAAAACGGAATTTCCATTAAAATGAATCGTACCCGAATCTGGCAACACCATTCCTAAAACCGATTTTATCAAAGTGGTTTTTCCACAACCATTCGGACCAATTAAAGCGATACATTCTCCTTTTCTACAAGAAAGATTGATGTTCTTTAAAACTTCAAATTTTCCAAACTTTTTCTGCAATTCTTTTATCTCAATCATAGCGGCAGTGACTTCATTAAAGGCTTATTATCTACAAAATTATCAGGTGTTATACTGGGTAATACTTTTTCAGATTTATCTAACAGCGTAATCATAAAACTCCGATACAGCAACATGGCGGAAGGCGTGTTTTCGGTAAGCACAGCAAACAAACTCAGCGGATGATAAGGCACATCACCCATTCCATCTTTGTCTAAATCGTAACCTTCATATTTGTCCCAATAATTGGCATTGAACGTGTTTAAAACCAAACTTCCATTGGTACTAATATCGAAAGTGTTTTTTAAAAAATTATTGTTTACGATTTCGTTTTCCATACAACTCGCTTGGATTTTCATGCCCCAACCATTCGATTCAAAACTGTTTTTTTCAACTTTGATTCGAGACGTTCCTTCCATGTAAATTCCCGAGGTATTTCGAGCAAAACGATTATTAAAAATGTAACTATCGGAGATTTCTTTTAGTAACAATCCGTAAGCCGAATCGCCCCAATTTTCCTCAAAA
>JAHRWO010000234.1 GCA_019105125.1 Flavobacterium sp. | reverse complement strand
AAAAAGCTATCATCAAGATATAAAAAACCTATCATTCACACTAAATGAACCAATAAACGATATTTTTTCGCTCATCCTTCGTATGCCGGAAATATTTTCCAATGATAAAGAAAAGCTATCTGATGAAGAAAGTGACTTGGTGCAAAATTTAGTGAAAAAAGCATGTGAAAACCTTATTGAATTTCGAAAACAAGAGGGTGAACAGTTGAGAAAGGATTTTACAAAAAACATCAAAAACATAGAAGAACTGCTGGGTGATGTTCAGCAATACGAACAAGAGCGAATCACTACAGTTAAAGACCGTATAAAAACAGGTCTAGAAAAAATTGAAAGCCAAGCTGTTGATCTAAATAGATTGGAGCAAGAGTTGATTTTTTACATAGAAAAAATGGATGTTTCTGAAGAGAAAATGCGTTTGTTAAATCATCTTCAATATTTTCAAGATACAATGAAAGTACCGTTAAGTGGTAAAAAATTGGGTTTCATTGCACAAGAAATTGGCCGAGAAATTAATACCTTAGGCAGCAAAGCCAACCATGTAGAAATACAAAAACTGGTGGTAGAAATGAAAGACAATCTTGAGAAAATAAAAGAACAGGTTTTAAATACTTTGTAATGGATTCACAACAAGTAAACAAAGGAAAATGTATAATTTTTTCTGCTCCATCTGGTGCAGGTAAAACAACAATTGTTCACTGTTTACTCTCAAAAATACCAAGTCTTTCTTTTTCAGTATCGGCTTGCAGTAGGCCGCCACGAAATGGTGAGGTAGATGGGAAAGATTATTATTTTTTAGGAATTGAAGGGTTTAAAAAGAAAATACATGAAAACTCCTTTGTAGAATGGGAAGAAGTATATCAAGATAATTTTTACGGAACATTAAAATCTGAACTAGATCGAATTTGGAACGAAGGTAAAACCGTGATATTTGACGTTGATGTTGTAGGTGGATTAAATCTTAAAAAAATAATTGGAAATCAAGCTTTGGCAATATTTGTACAACCTCCATCTTTAGAAACTTTAGAAAGAAGGCTTCGATTTAGAAGCACTGAAACAGAAGATAAATTGCAAATGAGGCTAAATAAAGCAATTCAAGAATTATCGCGAGCTAATGAATTTGATACCATTCTTTTTAACGACGATTTAGAAATTGCTTGTAAACAAGCAGAACAAAAAGTCTTAAAATTTATTCAAACACCATGAAAATTGGCCTATACTTTGGAACCTTCAATCCAATTCATGTTGGTCATTTAGTGATAGCAAATTACATGGCCGAATACAAGGATTTAGATCAAGTTTGGCTAGTAGTCACTCCTCAAAATCCATTAAAAATAAAACATTCGTTATTGGCAGATTACCATCGTTTGGCATTGGTAAATGAAGCAATAAAAGACAACCCTAAATTGCAGAGTTCTGATATCGAATTTAAACTGCAACAACCCAACTACACAGCTACAACATTGGCATATTTAAAAGATAAATATCCAAAAAACACCTTTTCATTAATTATGGGAGAAGACAATTTAAGAACTTTCCATAAGTGGTATAATTATGAAAGATTATTGGAAAATTATACCTTTTACGTGTATCCGAGAGTATTAACGGAACAAGAAGAACTGGAAACACACAATCTATCACAAACTTTTGATAATAAGCTAAATCAACATCCAAATGTGATTATTTGTGAAGATGCGCCTGTAATGAAAGTTTCATCAAGTTTTATTCGTAAAGCAATTCGAGATAAAAAAGATGTACGCTATTTACTGACAGAACCTGTATGTAAATACATCGAAGAAATGAATTTTTACCGTTAATCAGTAATTTTATTTAGCTTTAAAACGCGTCTAAAAAATTTAATGAGTCCTTTGCGAAAGAAAAATGCAATCAATAAATAGGGAACAATCAGTAAAAACAAAATCCCGTAATTGATTGAACTTCCAAACGAATTTTCTCCGAGCTCTGTACTCTGCTCAGTAACCAACCTACATTGTGAACAACCTTGAGCATAGATAAAATCTATAACTAACAAAAATAGAGTGAGTACGAATAATTGCTTTTTCATGTCTCAAATGTAATGAATATTAAATATCGATTAGGCAGAGTCTATGTTAAATATTGATGCGAAAATGAGAATTTTTTCTTACGTGAGTTTGAAGCGATATACCAACAGAAGCTAAACGAAAGAATAAGCATTAACAGTAACACTGTTAACGTCTATGCGTATTTTGTTAATTTTTTACTTCTATAACACAAAAGAAAAAGAATTTTATGTTATCATGATAATCAGTTACTTCCATAGATTTTGTAGATGAATTGTAATTAATAATCTTGGGTTCATCATTAATCAGAACCAATACATTGAATGAATTTGTATCTTTTTGTCTTTTAACAAACAGTTTAATATCATCTAAATCAGGCAATCTACAGGCATAATTCTTTTTGTATTTTTCAACTAATCTATTTTTTCTCCATTCACAATAATCTATTATTTGATAAATTGACAGGCCTATAATTGGAGCATTTTCATATTTTATATCAACGCCAAGAAAACTTGGAATTTTACCATTTACATACTCTTTCTTCCAAACATTTGTATCAGGTAAACTTTTAACAAAATAGTTTGTGTCTGTATTATGTATATATTTTTGATAATA
>JAHRWO010000192.1 GCA_019105125.1 Flavobacterium sp. | reverse complement strand
TACAAATAATTTACTTACATTAGTTATTCCAGGCATCAAATTAGAACTGCCTTGTAAAACGGTACATACAGCAAAAGCCACTTTTGATTTTCATTACTTTTATGATATGGTGAAAACCTGGGATGGTATTTTTTTTGAATGTATTGTTACGGATAATCAATTGCAAATGGGGGTTACTAAAGTAACGGCTCAAACTACTTTTTTTGAAGATGATAGCATTTTGCGAAGCATCAAATTACCCATCAATTACACCGATTGGCATTTGCTACAACTGGAACAAAAAGGCTTTACCCTTGAAGAATTGCGTTTTAATAATTTAGAGTTTGCTGTTTTTCACGCAGGTAAAAGATTAAAGCGTAATGTAAATAAGGCAAAGGAGATTTTAGGAATTTATGGTATAACTAAAAAAGAAATTGAGGACTTAATTGCTTCTAAGGTGAATATTAGTTGAGTTTTTGCTTGGTGCCATTGAATCCTTTCGTAATTCTTGACAAAGAGTGATTGAATGATGAATGAAGATTGCTTCGCCAGTTCGAGCAAAGCTCTCGGGTAACGAATGTTGAATGATGAATGTGGGCTTTACTGCGTAAAGCAATAGCCTACGATGTAGGAGATTCCTATTTGGCGGAATGACAGCTTTTACTGCGTAAAGCGTGTGCCTAGGGTTAGGAGATTTAGCTTCGCCGAGCTTAGGTTTTTATTTGGTGGAATGAATGGTATTTCATAATACTATTTTATTAATCGATGTTTTTGTTTTTTAAATGTTTTGTTTATAATTTACATCAATGTTTAAATTTATTGATATGAGACTAATTTTATCTGCTTTTGCTTTTTATTGTTCGCTTTTTTGTGTGGGTCAAAAACAATCGGAGGACTACTTAAAATCATATGATATTCATTTAGAGAAAATTCAGGAGTTAACATTTAAAAGTAAAGAAAGTTTTCAAAATTTTGTAGCTACTTTTGAGGATAAAAAAGGATTTGAGCTTCCTAAGTTTCTAATTTATGACAGTTCTGGAAATTTGCTAAAGCATCGATTAGATGTATTGATAAGCGCTTGTGGTAAAGGAGATGTTCAAAAATTAAAGAAAAATTATCATAAGAATTTACCGAGCATAGATCAATTACAAGTGTTTTTTAATGAGCCACTAAAAAAGCCTTTAGAATCAAGTTTTATTGTTGTTTTTATTTGGCATCAAGCCATGGATAAATACAATAAGCATACTTTTGAAACCTACCATACTTGGAAGGAAAATTCAGAGATTACCAGTTACTTTTTAAACTTGAATATGGAATGAGATGGAAAGGAAAAGTTCGAGGAAAAGTTCAAGTTCAATGACAAGATTTTTTTACAGAGTTCAAAAACTTACTTACTTTGTAGGAGATCTTGCTTCACTGTCCCGAAGCTTCAGAATCGTTTATAATCTTTGGAATTACAAAACAAGAATACAACAAACTCTTAACACTTACCTACTTAAAAGTTAACTACATTTAATGACTTAAAATTTATCCTACATGTATGAGGCATTAAAACAGTTTATTTCAAGTAGAGGAGTTCTAGAAGCGCCAGCATTAGAGGCTATTTGTTTGCGTTTTGATTTGGTTACTACTAAACGAAATGAGCTTCTTTTACAGTATGACCAAATTGCCAATTATTATTACTTTGTAAATTCAGGTGCGGTTAGGGTGTTTACGATTACCGATGAGGGTCAAGAAATTTCTCGTTATTTTGCTTTTGAGTCGACTTTTGTAACGGCTTTGCCTAGTTTTATTGACCAAAAGCCTGCGGAAGAATATCTGCAAGCCATTGAAAAATCGGAATTGCTTCGTATTTCAAGGGATGACTTTTACAATTTAGTAGCATCGGAACCGGTATTTGCCAAAATATATACGGAAATTTTAGAGTTGGGCTTTATTATGGCTCAAAAACGCATCTATGGTTTTCAAGGGTATGATGCGCTTTCTAAAGTGAAATGGACGCTGAAAAATCAACCTAAGTTACTAGTAAGGGTTTCCAATAAAATGGCAGCTTCTTTTTTAGGAATTTCTCCTTCCACGCTTAGCAGACTGAAAGCTAAACTTTAAAAACGTTGATCTAAATCAATGTTTGCTGTTTTCTTATAGGCTAACTTTGTTTAAAAAAAAGAGATGAAAAAAGTAATATTATTAATTTTTTGTAGCTTTTCTTTCGGATTTGCGCAAAATCAAACGAGCGTTCCATCAACAGATTGGAAAACAGCACCTACACTAACACAGACGGGCGCTGTTAAAATACTGCTAAGTGCTACGAGTATAGCAGAAACAAAGAACAAGAAATTTGCTCTAGCAGTTCTGGATGCATCGGGTAACGTTATTTTAATGACGCTTGCAGATGGTGTGGGACCTCATAATTTAGAGGCCGCCAGAAGAAAAGCATTTACGGCAGTATCTACGAAAACGCCAACACTCTTATTAGCGAGAAAAGCCAACTCCCATTCTGATACTCAAAATTTGAATACACTACCCGAATTGTTATTGTTAGGTGGTGGCGTTCCAATTATTTTGGATGGTCAAGTTATTGGGAGTGTTGGGATTGCAGGTGCTGGTGGACCAGAACAAGACGATGCCATAGCGCAAGATTTAGTTATATTATTCAATAAATAAAATTTAAAACGTATGAAAAAGTCAATTA
>JAHRWO010000005.1 GCA_019105125.1 Flavobacterium sp. | reverse complement strand
ATTTTTTTTGTTTTTCCCCTCCTTTGGAGGGGTGCCCTTGGGCGGGGTGGTTATCGATTAACTTTATATTCAGTAATAATAAATTGTTCTAAATCTTTCATTACATTTTCAGTATCAAAAAGCATTTTTGTTGTTGAAATTCTGAAAACCTTTAAACCTAATTCTTTAAGATACATTTCTCTTTTTTCATCATATTCTTCTTGAAAATTATGAATCTCTCCATCAATTTCAACTACTAAACCGAGTGCTTTAACATAAAAATCAACAATGTAATTCCCAATGATTCTTTGTCTGTCAAAATCGATATTCCAAAAGGATTTATTTCTTACTTCTTTCCAGAACACAACTTCGGAAAAATTTCCTGCTTTTCTGAGTGCTTTTGCTCTACTTTTTAAAGAAGCATTATAAGGTAAATTTAAAATAAAATTTCTCTTTATTGGAATATTATGAATTGATGTTAAGATTTCTTCTTGCATTTATTCCGTTTTAATTCAACATAAAAACCACCCCGCCTTTCAGGCACCCCTCCAAAGGAGGGGAAACCTCTAATTTATAAATTATTTATTACAACAGTTTTTACATTTACAAATTCTTTAATGCCATCTTCGGCTAATTCTCTTCCGTAACCTGATTTTTTGATTCCTCCGAAAGGTAATCTTGGATCGGATTTGACCATTTCGTTGATGAAAACGGCACCTTCGTTAAAAGCTGAAATCTTGGTTTTGATGAAATCAATGTTTTGAGTAAAAATAGAAACGCCTAGACCAAATTCTGATTGATTGCATAATTCAATGGCTTCTTCAATAGTTTTAAAAGTGATGATTGCAGCAACTGGTCCGAATGTTTCTTCATTGAAAACAGGCATTTCTGTGGTTACATTGGTCAAAATTGTAGGTTCATAAAAAGCTTCCTTTCTATTTCCGCCAACAATTAGCTTAGCTCCCATTTCAATAGATTGTTGAACCTGAACTTCTAATTCTTCAGCTAAATCAACTCGTGCTAACGACCCAATTTGTGTTTCTTTTTCTAACGGATTTCCGGTTTTTAAATTTTGAATAGCAACTTTGAATTTACCGACAAACGCATCTGCAATATTTTCGTGAACTAAAAATCGTTTCGCTGCAATACAACTTTGACCTGCATTTTGCATTCGGGCATTGACCGCTGTTGCAACTGCTTTTTCTAGATTGGCATCTTCTAAAATGATGAAAGCGTTGCTTCCGCCCAATTCTAAAACGCACTTTTTTAAGTGTTTTCCAGCTTCTGTAGCGACTGCAATTCCGGCTTGTTCGCTTCCTGTTAAAGAAACAGCTTTAATGATTGGATTTGCGATTATATTTGCTACTTCACTGCTTGAAATCGGTAAATCTAGATAACAACCTTTTGGAAAACCAACTTGCTCAAAAATCGATTGAATTAATTGGGCTGATTTAGGAACATTACTCGCATGTTTAACCACAACGGTATTTCCTGCGATAATTGTTGGAACCACAAATCGGAATACTTGCCAAAAAGGGAAATTCCATGGCATTACGCCTAAAATGACTCCTAAAGATTCGTAAGTAATAAAACTTTCAGAAGCTTCGGTTTTTATGTTTTTTTTGGCTAAAAAGGTCTCGGCATTTTCATAATAGTAATTACACAAAAGCGCACATTTTTCAACCTCAGCAATGGCATGTGAAATGGGTTTGTGCATTTCTGTGGTGATGCAAATTGCATATTTTTCTTTGTTTTCTAAAAGTAGTTTAGCTAATTGAGGCAAAAAAGAAATTCTATTTTGAATACTCAAATTGCGCCAAGAAAGCTGTGTATTTTCTGAGACTTTTAAAAGATGTTGCATGCTAAAAGGTTTTTGTAAAAATACTAATTTAATTGAAAACGAGGTTCGCGTTAGGGATGGAAGAGGAAATCCTTTATTTGTAAAATTCTTGAATTTTATAAATAAAGATTTCAACGTACAGCCCGACTCGCTAAAGCGGAGTAACGCCCAAATTAAAAAAGGAAATGATATCTTTGTACGATATTTTACAACGTAAATAAAATGGAAGATTGTTTTGAAACCTTAATTTCGAGTTATTTGGATTCTAAAGTAGGCATTGTAGAACATTTTGTATCGGAAGAATTGGCGCAACACTTGATAAAGAGATTGTTTGAATTGAAAGAACAAAATTTACTAAAAGCTGCTGGAATAGGAAATGCAGCTAAATTGACTCAGAATTCGGCGATACGAAGTGATGCAATTTATTGGTTAGATAGAGCGAACAATAACGAACATGAAAATGCTTTTTTAGATCAAATGGATGCTTTTGTGTCGTATTTGAATCGTAGTTGTTATACTGGAATTACAGGTTATGAATTTCATTTTGCATTGTTTGACAAAGGAAGTTTTTACAGAAAACATTTGGACCAATTTCAAGATAATTCGAGCCGACAGTTTTCGATGATAACGTATTTGAACGAAAATTGGCAACCTGAAGATGGTGGAGAATTATGTATTTATGATGCCGAT
>JAHRWO010000244.1 GCA_019105125.1 Flavobacterium sp. | reverse complement strand
AAACCAAATTATAGTAGTGATATCGTGTAAACTTTGATGATTTGCAACAATAACTAAAGGTTTGTTCTCAGGGACATTTTCCATTCCTTTAATATGATAGGTAGTTCCAACAACATGTGCCGTTCTAACCAAAAACCAGTTCAAATAAGCCACACTTAAACGATGCGCATTGTACCCAAAAACATTGAAGCAAATCCATTGTATTGGGTGGAAAATCAATAACCAAAGTAAGAATAGAATGTAATAAACTATTGATAGTGGATAAGAAAGAATTTTTTCCATGTATAAACCTATTTGGGCAAAAGTAAGCTATAAAATAAAAAACCACCAATGTTTTGGTGGTTTTTATTGTATGCTAGCATAGTATCTTAGCAAAATTCGTTGTAAGCGTCTTTTAAATTTTCAGCAATTAATTCTGCCGGACGACCTTCAATGTGATTACGTTCTAACATGTGAACTAATTCACCGTTTTTAAATAATGCCATACTTGGTGAAGATGGAGGAAAAGGAAACATTTCTGCTCTTGCTGCATCAACAGCTTCTCTGTCTACTCCTGCAAAAACAGTGATTAAGTTAGCAGGTTTTTTACCACCTTCTAAACTCATTTTTGCTCCTGGACGCGCATTTCTAGCAGCACAACCACAAACCGAATTAATCACCACTAAAGTTGTTCCTTCAGCTTTGATAGCGTTTTTTACGTCATCTGCTGTATATAAATTTTTGAAACCTGCATCTGTTAATTCAGCACGCATTGGGTTTACCATTTCTTCTGGATACATAATGTATATTGTTATAAGTTAACGATTCGCAAAGTTACAAAGTTTTTTGCTAGTTACAGAATACCAATTCATAAAGATTTATTATGTTTACATTATTAAAATATATTGTATGAGTTTTTTTGCGGAACTTGATAAGTTTTATATTAAAATTGGATTTTTAATTATCGTTGTTATTGGTTATTTAATTATTCAGAAAAAAAACAACTTGAAATTGACTTTGCAGTATGTATTGTATTCATATGGAATTGCAATTTTACTTTTGTCGTTAACCATTTCTCATATTTTTCCAGGATTTCCACAGGATGTTTCTGACCTAGAAGACAAGAAAAAATTATTGTATCATTTGCAAAGAAATACGGATGCTCTTGTTGAAATTACAGAAGCTTTTCGTGATTTGGTTCTTATAACATTTTTATTTTTGGTTGCAATTATTTCTAAAATCATCAAGTATTTTAAGCTAGAAAATTCTCCCAAACAAAGCCTTCACAAATAATATTTTCGGGCATCTCCAAATCACGCGTAAATCTTCTAAAAATGAAGTTTCTTCATCTAAAAATTTAAAAATTACACTTGAATTTCCTTCTTTAAACATAGATGAAAATATTGAAGAACCTAATTCATTTTTAGAACCTAAAATATCCAAAAGCAATAAATCATAAAACCAAAATTTATCTTTTTTATGAAATTTTGTAAAGTCAGATTCTGATTTTAGAAATTGAACTAATGCTTTTGATTTTTTGGAAGCGTTTTTAAAAGTATAACCTGTACTCGCTTTTGTCCATCCGCCAGCGGAACCAATATTAATGATGTTTTTCGTGTTGTGTTTCCAAAACGAATAACATGTCATCGGAATATTGCCATGTTCTTTTTCAATGATTTCGTATTCGGTTATACCAAGATTTTCAATGTATTTCTGAATTTCAGCTTCGTATTCTTCTTTAGAAAGTAAGTTTTTTGAAAATAACGTATATTCTAGTAAAGCTTCAGTTGAAGAAGTTGGTAAAACATACATAAAACGCGTATTGCTTTTTTGTTCCACTGAAAAATCCATGAAAGTAGCGCAATTGGGTGTAAAAACATCTTCTTTACTTTTGATAAACCAACCGATAAAATGTTGATGGATTAACGGAAACTTGCTTTGCGCTGTTACAACTTCTGGATTATAAATAGAATTGAAAATTTTGTTACAAGTAAACGTTTCTTGTTCCGTTTTTACAATGCAATGATTCCCTAATTCAGTAAAATCGACTACTTTTTGATTTAGAAAATGAATGTTTTTATGTTCGGAAATCTTTTTGAAAACCAATTCGTAAAAATCTAAACCATTAATTTTCTTGTATTGATAAGGCGATAATTCTAAAACGCGATTGAATTCTTCATTGGCAAAAACCGCTTGATTCCATTTTTTTGAGACGATTCCATCAAATAAATTATCTTCGTCCCAAAAGCACCAAGTTCTATCGTTTACTTTTTTAGCATTTTCATCAATTAATAAAATCGATTTATCTTCAAACTTTCCAGATAAAAGCATTTCATAAACTGTCATCAATGCGGATAATCCTGAACCTGTAAAAATGTAATGATAATGTTGCATTAATAAATGGTATATCGAATTCCTATAAAACCTTTAATTCCTTGGTTAGGTGCATACATATAACTTGCGTCAAAAGTTAATGCGTATGGATTTGTTGGTGTTGCTAAAACATTTCCGTTATTGTCATAATCAACGCCTTCATCAAATGGATCGTTAGCTCGGGAAATCAAAAAAGGAATTCCTTTGTTTGGCGTCCAATTCAAAATATTTTTTACACCGCCATAAAGTTCAAAGCTACGAAATTTTTTATAAGTAAACTGAATGTTTTGTAAACTCCAAATAGGCGAATATTCGGGTCTTGGATCTAAATCGCTCACTAGAGGCAATCGCATCGGTCCATATAAATTCCCAGTATAATCAATAGATAAAAACCATTTTGGGATATCATACGTTATTGCCCAGTTGGCGCTGTATTTTTCGGTTAAAATAGGTTGGGAAGTAATTCCATTTTGTACATTTTTAGGCTCCATAATCGTAAAACCAAGAATTGCTTTTAATCCGAAAGGTGTAACCAAATCGATATTGCCGCTAATTCCTAACGTTTGGGCATAACCATTTAAGTTCGAATAAATAATTTGGTTCGGATTGGTGTCGTAATCTGGAATAATTTGGTTATTAAAATAGGTATACCAAGCCGAAGTTTCAAATCCTAAAAAAGTGCCATTTTCAAATCTGATTTTTTTCAAATAATTCAAATTGACGTTGTAGGATGTTTCAGGTTTTAAATCTTCGGTAATTATAACATCTCTTGAACCCGTTAAAGCAGCGTGTTCTTCGGTAAATAAATTTACAATTCGAAATCCAGTTCCCGCATTAATTCGGAACACATCGTTTTCGGTTGGATTCCATTTGTAGGCAATTCTCGGTGTAAAAATATTACCGTGATTGTTGTTGTAATCGTAGCGAGCTCCTAATAAAACATGATGCTTCTCAGCCAATTTTATTTCGTCTTGAAGAAAAACGCTATAGATTTTTGTTTCTTCTGCCGAAAGGGTTGCCGTTGTATTATCGTCATAATATTGATAACGAAAAGCAGCTCCTAAAAGCAAATTGTGATTTTCTAACTTTTTATCCCAAGTATATTGTCCAAAAGCAATTTTTTGGTTCGCCAAGTAAATCGTATTTCCATAGACCGAATTTTGGTCGTGTGCGGTTACTGAAAACGAAAGATACATGTCTTCCGTTGTTGGTAGTTGGTATTTACTCAAAAGCTCCACACGTTTCGTATAAATACTTTCTCCATAAACTTCCGAACCACCACGGTACGATTTGTTCCACTGCATTTCGCCACCCCAACGGTCTTCGTAAAATAGTCGTCCTGCGATGGTGAATTCTTTGTTGTTTTTTCGCTCAAAGTTCCATTTGTTGAAAAGGGAAATTCGTTCTTGCAAGGTTACATCGGTAAAGTTATCTTTGTTATTGTCAATTGGCTGGTTGTAGTTGTAATAATTGATGCCAACTAAAGTTGTTGCTTTTTTTCCAACAGTACTTTTCCAACCTAAATCTACATTGTTTTCTAACCATGAAGTTGAAAAAATATCGGCAGAGAACAAAGGTGCATTTAAAGGTTTTTTAGTAATGATGTTGATTAATCCTCCAACGGCTTCACTTCCATATAAACTTGAGGCTGGACCTTTAACCACTTCAATTCTATCAATCAAAGAATTCGGAATTCCAGATAAACCATAAACAGTTGAAAGCGCACTCACAATGGGCATTCCATCAATTGTAACCATGGTGTAAGGACCTTCTAATCCGTTAATGTGAATATCTCCTGTGTTGCAAATGTTGCAATTGAGTTGTGGTCGAACGCCGTTTACGTTTTGTAGAGCTTCAAAAATATTTGACGTTGGGTTTTTCTTTAAAAAAGCAGTAGTGTAAACTTCTACAGGAACCGGAGTTTCCATTCTTGAAACGGGTTTTAAAGTTCCTGAAATCACTACATCATCTAATGTGTTTGAATCTTCATTTAGGTTAAAGTTAAGGATTGTTTCGTTGTTTTCTGTGAGCGTTATCTTCTTTTTTTCGGGTTTAAACCCAATGAAGGAAGCTGTAATTGTAAAAGAACCGTTAGGAATATCTTTAAATTCATACAAACCATTTTCATTGGTTTCAACTCCTTTGTTTAGTTCTTTAATATAAACATTAGCATAAGCTAAAATTTCATTATTGGCGGTTACTTTACCCTTTATAGTATTTTGCGAAAAGGTAAAAAGTGAAAAAAATAAGGCTGTATAAATAAATATTTTAAACATTATAAAATTAAATTTAGACAAAACTAAAAATAAAACGTTTACAAAACTAAAAAAACTTTATATATTTGTCAAAATGAATTGTTTATGACCATTTCGGAAGAAAACTATATTAAAGTTATTTATCATTTGTCGTTGGTGTCTCCAAAAGGCGTTAATACGAACGCTATTGCTGGAATGCTCGATACCAAAGCGTCATCAGTTACTGATATGTTGAAGAAACTTTCGGATAAAGATTTGGTGAGTTATCAAAAATACCAAGGCGTTACGCTTACTGATAAAGGCTTACATTCAGCAAAAATGATTGTGAGAAAACATCGTTTGTGGGAAGTTTTTTTAGTAGATAAATTAGGTTTTTCGTGGGATGAAGTGCACGAAATTGCAGAAGAATTGGAACACATAAAATCGGAACAATTGATTAATAAATTGGATGCTTTTTTAGGATTTCCAGTAGCCGACCCGCATGGAGATCCCATTCCAGATGCAAAAGGTGTAATTAAGAAAATCGAAAAGCAATTGTTATCGGAAGTAGAAATTAATGCATCATTTCATTGTGTTGGCGTTAAAGATTCTTCTACCGATTTTTTAAAATATTTAGACAAGCAAAAAATTGCATTAGGTTCAGTTGTAAAAGTAATCGATAAAGAAGACTTTGATGATACTCTAACAGTTGAAATCGATGGAAAACGTCTAACGATTTCGAATAAAATTGCTAATAATTTATACGTTCAATAAGTATGTTTGATTCAATTATTCATTTTTTTGAGAGTATTGACCCAATTTTGGCGGCATTTTTGGCTACTACTTTTACTTGGGGTTTAACAGCATTCGGTGCTTCGTTTGTGTTCTTTTTTAAGAGTATGAACCGAGTAGTTTTAGACGGAATGCTAGGTTTTACTGGTGGCGTAATGGTCGCAGCTAGTTTTTGGAGTTTGTTAGCTCCTGCTATCGAAATGAGTGATGGCGATGGTTTTGTAAAAGTAATTCCGGCAGCGTTTGGATTTGCTTTAGGAGCTTTATTTATTTTCGGCTTGGATAAAGTCTTGCCACACATGCACATTAATTTCAAAGAAACGGAAGGAATTAAATCGCCTTGGCAACGCACAACACTTTTGGTTTTGGCGATAACTTTGCACAATATTCCGGAAGGATTAGCAGTTGGAGTTTTATTTGGTGGAGTCGCAGCGGGAATTCCAGAAGCTTCAATCGCAGGAGCAGTTACTTTAGCCATTGGAATTGGAATTCAAAATTTTCCTGAAGGAATTGCGGTTTCCATGCCATTACGAAGAATGGGAATGAGCAGAAGAAAAAGTTTTATGTACGGACAATCATCTGCTATTGTAGAACCTATTTTTGGAGTTTTAGGAGCGGTTGCTGTTACTTTTTTCACGCCTATTTTACCTTATGCATTAGCTTTTGCTGCGGGAGCCATGATTTTTGTGGTAGTGGAAGAAGTTATTCCCGAAACACAACAAGATAAAAATACCGATATTGCTACGTTAGGTTTTATCGGCGGATTTATCGTGATGATGACTTTAGATGTAGCTCTAGGTTAAGCTATAAATCTTTGTTAAAACGTTTTACATTGTATTTTCGATGTTTATTTTTGCGTCATGATACGATTGATAAATAGAACTAGTTTTGGAAAATTCCTTTGGATTTTCATGGCGTTTTATTTCTTGAATTGTAGTGTAGATGCACCTGATGTTCAAATTTTTTCTCAACAAGAAAATCTAAAATTCAACGATCAAGAGAGTATAGTAGAACTTTTGGTTGAAAAAGTATTGGGTTTTGAAAATGCTATTTCTGAGCAAGATGATGTTGAGAATACTTCTCAAAAATCAATGAAAAAATCAATTTCTTTAGATTTTTTTGTTTTCCATCTAAATGATGGTTTTAAGAGTAATAACTTTAATTGGTATTCCAATGAAAAGTCGATTTTACAATTACCATTTTTTGATAGTATTTCTTTAGAAATAACTTCGCCACCACCGCTTATTTAATTTGATTTTTTACAAATGATTTTAACTCCAATAATGGAGTAATTTTTAAATGTCTATTATCAAATTAGAATATGAAAACAAACTATTATGTTTTAGTAGGGTTGATGGTTGCCCTTTTTACAATTCCATCACAAGCACAAACTGAAAACGAAATAAAAGACAGTTTGTATATACAAGAAGTTGAAAATCCAAAACTTCGACCTAAAATCTTACATGCCGAACCACTTTATATTGATTTAATTAGAGATTTAGGAGCGCGAAAAGGGGAAAAGGAATGGAATGTTGGTTTTGGTTTAGCTGATGCTAATTCGTATGATAGATACACTGCCTTGGTAGAATACGAATGGGCACCAATAGACCGTTTGGGTTTAGAAATCGAACTACCTTTTTCATTTTATTATCCATTAGCAAATGATATTCAAGCGCCTAATAGTAAACTTAACGGATTAAAATTAGCAGCTCAATATTCTTTTTTGGTTTCGGAAAAATATAAAACTTCCCTTGCAATTGGATACATTCATGAATTTGAAATGACAGAATTTAAAAATTATGATAGCGACCGATTTTTTAAAGGAAATCTATACAATCCTTTTTTTGTAGCCGCTAAAAGATGGGGTGATAATTTTCATACATTGTTGTACACCGGACCTGTTTTTGAGCATAATTTTAGTGAGAATTCTTGGCATACGAATTACCAAATCAATTCCAACTTTCATTATATGATTTCTGGAACGCGTAATTTTATTGGAATAGAATTCAACAAAGAAATTAATCACAATAACGATTTTGATATGACCATTCGTCCGCAAATGCGTGTTGGTATAGCTGATAATTTGATGGTGGGAATTGTAACTGGAATTCCCGTAAATAGAGAAAATGAACGTTTTAGTTCGTTCTTACGATTGATATACGAACCAAGTCATAATAAGAAACATTAATTAATGACAAGCACAATCGTCGTTACAAGGTTTTGATTTTTTTTTGCGTTTTTTCCAAAAGAATTTTTTTACCAAAAAACCTACGGCAATGGCAAGAGAAAGGTAAACTAAGATTTGTTGTATATTCATAGTACAAAAGTAGAAAAAGCAATCTCAAAAATCATGAGATTGCTTTTTATTAACTTAAAACTAACTAAAATTATTAAAATTGAGCAGCAATTCCGACAGAGGCACTAAATGGCATTCCTGGTCTTAATCCTGCTGGTACTCTTGAAACCAAATACGTTGTATTGAAAAGGTTATTGATGTTTCCAGTTAGGCTAAAATGTTTGTTGAATTTATATTTTGAACCAAAATCTACAACCGTGTTATTTGGTACAGAAAATTGATTTGGAATAGAACCTTGACCCGCTACTGTTCTGAATTCACCATTAAATCTTGCGCCTAAAATCAATTCAAATTTAGCATGTTCTAATGCAATTGAAGCATTAAATTGGTGTTTTGAAATGTATGGAATTTCATCTCCTTTTTCAATGGTTCCCCAAGCTCCATCTGTACTTGCAAATTCGTTTACAAACTCAGT
>JAHRWO010000115.1 GCA_019105125.1 Flavobacterium sp. | reverse complement strand
GGGTGAGCTTCACTTAGATATCTTGATCGATCGTATGAAACGTGAGTTCAAAGTTGAGGTTAACCAAGGTGAGCCACAAGTAGAATATAAAGAAGCGTTTACTAAAGCTGCTCAGCACAGAGAGGTTTATAAAAAACAATCTGGAGGTCGTGGTAAATTTGGTGATATCGTTTTCCGTTTAGAGCCTGCTGATTTAGTAGATGGTAAAGCTCCTATGGGCTTACAGTTTGTTAATGAGGTTAAAGGTGGTAACGTGCCAAAAGAATATATTCCTGCTGTAGAAAAAGGATTCAGAGAAGCAATGAAGCAAGGTCCTTTAGCTGGTTACGCTGTAGACAGTTTAAAAGTTACTTTATTGGATGGTTCATTCCACCCTGTGGATTCTGATGCATTGTCATTCGAATTAGCAGCTAAAATGGGTTATAAAGAAGTAGCTAAAGCTGCAGGAGCTGTTATTCTTGAGCCAATCATGAAAATCGAAGTTATTACTCCAGAAGAAAACATGGGGGATATCGTAGGTGACTTGAACCGTCGTAGAGGTCAAGTAAATGATATGGGTGATAGAAATGGTGCTAAAACTATCAAAGCTAATGTTCCTTTATCAGAAATGTTTGGTTATGTTACTACATTAAGAACATTGTCATCTGGTAGAGCTACATCTACTATGGAGTTCTCTCACTATGAAGAAACACCTTCTAACATTTCAGAAGCTGTAATCAAAAAAGCAAAAGGTAACGCTTAATTTTTAAAGAGATGAGTCAAAAAATCAGAATAAAATTAAAATCATACGATCATAACTTAGTAGATAAATCTGCTGAGAAAATCGTTAAGACCGTAAAAAGTACAGGTGCTGTGGTAACAGGTCCAATTCCGTTACCTACTCACAAAAAGATTTTTACTGTATTACGTTCTCCACACGTTAACAAAAAATCAAGAGAGCAATTCGAATTAAGTTCTTATAAGAGATTGTTAGATATCTACAGTTCTTCTTCTAAAACTATCGATGCTTTAATGAAATTAGAGTTACCTTCAGGAGTTGAAGTAGAAATTAAAGTGTGATAAATACCATTGCAAAAAAGCAATGATTAAATAAAAAAAACCGTTAATGTGAAAGCATTACGGTTTTTTTCTTATCATTTTTAGTGAGTAAAATCTCCTTTTTTGAAGGAAATTTTACTTAACTATTTATTTTTGCGATAATTAAAAAATAATTTATATATTTGCACCCTCAAAATGAGTAGTGTGCAAATACTATTTGTATTATAAATAAGAGTTTAATTAATAATTAGTTTAATATGTCTGGGTTAATCGGAAGAAAAATTGGCATGACTAGCATCTTTGATGAGAACGGGAAAAACATTCCTTGTACTGTAATCGAGTGTGGTCCATGCGTTGTTACCCAAGTCAGAACCAATGAAGTAGATGGCTATGAAGCTATCCAATTAGGTTTCGATGACAAAACTGAAAAGCATTCAATTAAAGCTGAGTTAGGTCACTTTAAGAAAGCTGGTACAGTTGCGAAAAAGAAAGTTGTTGAATTCAAAGGTTTTGAAACGGAGTACAAGTTAGGCGATGTAATCGCTGTTGACTTATTCGCTGAAGGTGAATTTGTTGATGTAATTGGAGTTTCTAAAGGAAAAGGATTCCAAGGGGTTGTTAAACGTCATGGGTTTGGCGGTGTTGGACAAGCGACACACGGTCAACATAACCGTTTAAGAGCGCCTGGTTCTGTAGGGGCTTCATCTTATCCATCTAGAGTATTCAAAGGAATGCGTATGGCTGGAAGAATGGGAGGAGATAATGTAACAGTACAAAACCTTAGAGTTTTAAAAGTAGTTGCTGAAAAGAACTTGCTTTTGGTTAAAGGAGCGATTCCTGGACACAAAAACTCTTATGTAATCGTTCAGAAGTAATGGAAGTAAAAGTTTTAGATATCAACGGAAAAGAAACTGGAAGAAAAGTTCAACTTTCTGATTCAGTTTTCGCAATTGAGCCTAATAAGCATGCGGTTTACTTAGATGTAAAGCAATATTTGGCTAATCAAAGACAAGGTACTCACAAAGCTAAAGAAAGAGCTGAGGTTGCAGGAAGTACTCGTAAAATCAAAAAACAAAAAGGAACTGGTACGGCTCGTGCAGGATCTGCAAAGAGTCCAGTTTTCAAAGGTGGAGGTACTATTTTTGGACCTAGACCAAGAAGTTATTCTTTCAAATTAAACAAAAACTTAAAAAGATTAGCTAGAAAATCGGCTTTATCTTTAAAAGTGAATGAGTCTAATTTGGTAGTGGTAGAAGATTTTACATTTGATACACCAAGCACTAAAAATTTCATTAACGTATTGAAAGCTTTAGGGTTAGAAAACAAAAAATCATTATTTGTGTTGGGTGATACAAATAAAAATGTATATTTGTCGTCACGCAATTTAAAAGCGTCTAGCGTTGTAACTACTTCAGAATTAAGTACTTATGCAATTTTAAATGCAAAAAGTTTGGTTCTTTTAGAGGGTGCAGTAGACGGAATTGAAGCTAATTTAAGTAAATAATAAGATTATGAGTATCATAATTAAGCCTATTATAACTGAAAAAATAACTAAAGATGGTGAAGTTTTTAACCGTTTTGGTTTTGTAGTTGCTAAAAATGCAAATAAAATTCAAATCAAAAATGCTATCGAAGCAGCTTATGGTGTGAATGTGGTTGCAGTTAATACAATGAACTACAGAGCTGATAGAAGTGTTAAATATACCAAAAGTGGTTTAATCAGTGGCAAAACAAATGCTTATAAAAAAGCAGTTGTTCAAGTACAAGAGGGAGAAACAATAGATTTTTATACTAATATCTAATAGAAAATGTCAGTTAGAAAATTAAAACCTATTACCCCGGGTCAGCGTTTTAGAGTTGTTAATAGCTTTGACACTATTACAACTGATAAGCCGGAGCGTTCATTAATCGCACCGAAAAAAAACTCAGGAGGTAGAAATAGTCAAGGAAAGATGACCATGCGTTACACAGGCGGTGGTCACAAACAAAAGTATCGTATCATTGATTTTAAAAGAGCTAAAGTTGGAATTCCAGCAACAGTTAAAACTATCGAGTACGATCCAAATCGTTCAGCTTTTATTTCATTATTGTATTATGCAGATGGAGCTAAAACTTACATCATTGCGCAAAATGGATTACAAGTTGGACAAACTGTAGTTTCAGGTGAAGAAGCATCTCCAGAAATTGGAAATGCAATGCCTTTAAGTAAAATTCCTCTAGGAACTGTTATTTCGTGTATCGAATTAAGACCAGGTCAAGGAGCTGTAATCGCTCGTTCAGCAGGAACTTTCGCTCAGTTAATGGCAAGAGATGGAAAATATGCAACAATTAAAATGCCTTCTGGAGAAACAAGATTAATCTTGTTAACTTGTATGGCTACAATTGGAGCAGTTTCTAACTCAGACCACCAATTAATCGTATCAGGTAAAGCTGGTAGATCAAGATGGTTAGGTAGAAGACCAAGAACAAGACCAGTAGCAATGAACCCAGTTGATCACCCAATGGGAGGTGGTGAAGGACGTTCTTCAGGAGGTCACCCACGTTCAAGAAAAGGTTTACCTGCTAAAGGTTATAGAACTCGTTCTAAAGTTAACCCGAGTAATAAGTATATTGTAGAACGTAGAAAGAAATAATTAGATAGACATGGCACGTTCATTAAAAAAAGGACCATTCGTTCACTATAAATTAGAGAAGAAAGTTCAAGAAAATATTGCAGGTGGTAACAAAGGTGTTGTAAAGACTTGGTCTAGAGCATCTATGATTACTCCTGATTTTGTTGGGCAAACTATCGCAGTTCACAATGGTCGTCAATTTGTTCCAGTATATGTTACTGAGAACATGGTAGGACACAAATTAGGAGAGTTTTCACCAACAAGATCTTTTAGAGGTCATGCTGGGGCTAAAAATAAAGGTAAAAAATAATAGGAAGCTATGGGAGTTCGTAAAAGAGAAAGAGCAGAGCAGACTAAAGAGGCTAAAGCACAAGTGGCTTTCGCTAAATTAAATAACTGCCCTACTTCACCTAGAAAAATGCGTTTAGTTGCAGATTTAGTTAGAGGTCAGAAAGTAGAAATGGCTCTTAATATATTAAGATTTAGTCAAAAAGAAGCTTCAAGAAAATTAGAAAAATTGTTGTTATCAGCAATTAATAATTATCAGCAAAAAAATGCTGATGCTAATTTAGAAGAAGCTGGCTTATTTGTAAAAACGATTACTGTAGATGGTGGAATGATGTTAAAAAGACTTCGTCCAGCTCCACAAGGTCGTGCACACAGAATTAGAAAGCGTTCTAACCACGTAACAATCGTGTTAGGATCAAATAATAACACACAAAGCAATTAATAAACAGTATGGGACAAAAGACAAATCCAATCGGAAATAGACTTGGTATCATCAGAGGATGGGACTCAAACTGGTATGGAGGAAATGATTACGGTGATAAAATCGCTGAAGATGCTAAAATCCGTAAATACATCCATGCACGTTTATCAAAAGCTAGTGTATCTAAAATAATTATCGAGAGAACTTTAAAACTTGTAACCGTTACTATCACTACTGCTAGACCTGGTATTATTATCGGAAAAGGTGGTCAAGAGGTAGACAAGTTAAAAGAAGAACTTAAGAAAATTACTGACAAAGAAGTTCAAATCAACATCTTTGAAATCAAAAGACCTGAGTTAGATGCTTACTTAGTAGCTACTTCTATCGCTCGTCAAATTGAAAGCAGAATCTCTTACAGAAGAGCTATTAAAATGGCTATCGCGGCTGCAATGAGAATGAATGCTGAAGGTATCAAAGTTATGATTTCTGGACGTTTAAATGGTGCTGAAATGGCACGTTCTGAACACTTCAAAGAAGGTAGAATTCCTTTGTCAACTTTCAGAGCTGATATTGATTATTCATTAGCTGAAGCGCATACTACTTATGGTAGAATGGGTATCAAAGTATGGATAATG